>JBEIQF010000396.1:0-2978 GCA_040376635.1 Halobacteriovoraceae bacterium | reverse complement strand
GTACATTGCTGCAGACGCAGAGAATCTCTCCAGGCTGAACACTTCAACAATGTCCTGCTTGTCGAAAATATCTCTCTCAGTTGGATGTGACCAACCAAGAAGGCAAAGATAGTTACACATAGCTTCCGGAAGGTAGTGCTCATTACGGTAAAGATTAACTGATGTAGCACCATGACGTTTAGAAAGCTTCTGACGGTCATGACCAATGAGAAGTGATACGTGAGCGAACTCTGGAATCTTTGCTCCAAGAGCCTCGTAGATCATCAACTGACGTACAGTATTGTTTAAGTGATCTTCTCCACGGATAACGTGAGTGATGTCCATCAAGTGATCATCAATCACACAACAGTAGTTATAAGTAGGAAGACCGTTTGATCTCATGATCACGAAGTCGCCAACCATGTTGTCCGGATATGTCACTGAACCTTTCACTTTATCATTGAGAGTATAAGGTTTCTTCGGAGCTTTAAAACGGATCGCCGTTTTCTCACCAGCAGCGACTCTTGCCTTTGCTTCAGCAAAATGAGCTTCTTCTCTCCACTTACCAGAGTAATGAGGATCAGAACCTTCTGCTTCTGATTTTGCTTTCATCGCTTCAAGCTCTTCTTCAGTACAGAAGTCGTAATAAGCGACACCTTTATCAATCAACTGTTGAGCGTACTTCATGTAGATATCAAGACGCTCAGACTGGCGATACGGGCCGTATTTTGGATTTGGTTTATCAGGACCTTCATCATGAGTGATGCCGAGCCATTTAAGATCATCGATCTGGAGTTTTTCGTATTCAGCGTTTGATCTTTCAAGGTCCGTATCTTCAATACGAAGGACGAAAGTTCCGCCAACAGCTTTAGCGTAGAGATAGTTATAAAGGGCCGTGCGTGCGCCACCAATATGGAGATAACCAGTTGGTGATGGGGCAAATCTTACGCGAACAGACATAGGGAACTCCTCATAGATGAATGAGGAAAAGGATACACGCTAAGGGGCTTTTTGAGAATGTGGATTAAATGTAAAGAGCGTCGATTTTCTCAGAGATGTCGCCCTCTGGAGCGCCACTTGAAAGAGAAATCTCTTTAACGATCAATTCCTTACACTGATCGAGCATTTTCCTTTCACCAAATGAAAGCTTTTTCGTCATTTTAAGAAGAAGAAGCTGGCGAAGGACATCAGCGATCTCAAGTAATGAACCGGTCTTAACTTTGAGGGTATATTCACGATGACGACGGTTCCACGTCGACATATCAACTTTCACATTCTTGTCTGTAAGAAGCTCGAAGACACCATTGATATCTGTCGTAGGAATAAGGGCACGAACACCCTCTTTCGAGTCGACTGGAATCATGACTTTCATCCCGTTAGAGACGACTTTAATGATGTAAAAACTCTTCATCTCACCATTAAGCTCTTTTGTATCAACGCTGCAAATCTGTCCGACACCGTGGCCGGGACAAACAACGTGGTCTCCGAGATTAAACATGTGAACTCCTTCCAAAAATACCTATATAACAATGGAGTTATAACGCAGGTAGACTCAGGAGTGTAGGCTTTTGAAATTTTTACAGAAAGGTAAATTCGGGAAAGACATAAGTCGTGGATATATGGGGGCCCTAAGACCCCCATTTTTAGACAGGATTACCAAATAACTGAGAATTGAACGAAGCGGAACTCTAATGCCTGACGATAGTCAAAAGAATCATTGTTCGTAGAATTCGAAGTCGTAAGGGCCACTTCAGGTGTCCACGTAAGTGCTTTCACACCCCAACGTTCCATCCCGAAACGTTTACCTGCTGTGAGTGATGCATTTAAAAGATCATCACGCGAACCATTGTTTCCGTAAGTCTGAGCATAACCGCCACCTAGTCCAATTGAAAGGAATGGTGAATTCTGAAGGTCGCCACCTTTAGTGTTAAACCAACCTACTGCCTGCAATAGAAGATTTTCCTGATCGTTGTTTCCAGAAATCCCTGTGAAGTAATTCAAACGACCCCCAACCTGGAAATTGGGATGGATTGTATATGCGTAGTTCATATCCAAAGCAACATCACTATCGTTTTCAGATTCTGTGCCTTTAGTTTTGTCCTTAGTGAATGACCAGATCAAACTCGGAATTGAATTCGCATTAAACTCAATCATGTGTCTTTGATCATTCTGAACTGTTGCTTCTTGCTTTTCAATATCAAGCATTCCACCGAAGGAAGGCGTTGATCCTCTCTCCGCCGCGACTACTGATCCAACTGAGAAAGCGAGAAGAATACCGATAATCTTTTTCATAACATCCCCTTTATTACTGCTATTAAATCTCCGTTAGTAGAGATGAATTCCAATTCTCATAGAATACTAACCTGCCAATGAATTGGTGTTAAATGGAGTTGTCTTTAGACTGCGAGTGCGGAGTTTCTAGTGAAGAAGAGTTTGATCGGATGAATGAGAGACGTTTGTTGTTTGCAAAAAAATAATATCGAGTGAAAACGGAGGAGTGTAAAAACAAAGTTCACGAGATAATGAACATGCTCAAGTAAAAAAAAAGCCCCGACAATGCGGGGCTTTTCTTAGACTTGATTAGAATCAATTCGAAATTAAAAACGGTTAACGATTTCGTTTCTTTCGAAGAAGTAAGCAATTTCTCTTTCAGCAGCTGTAGCTGAATCTGAACCGTGAACTGAGTTCTCGCCTACAGACTTAGCGTAAAGCTTACGAATTGTGCCTTCAGCAGCGTTAGCTGGGTTAGTAGCACCCATAAGCTCGCGGTTCTTAAGAACTGCGTTTTCGCCTTCAAGAACCATAAGCATTACTGGACCTGAAGTCATAAAGTTTACGAGTTCGCCGAAGAATGGACGCTCTTTGTGCTCGATATAGAAGCCTTCTGCTTTCTCTTTAGAAAGTTTAGCAAATTTAGCAGCAGCAATACGAAGACCGTTCTTCTCGAAGTGAGCAATGATGTTGCCCATATTGTTATCTAGAGTTGAGTTAGGTTTGAT
>JBEIQF010000196.1:0-6414 GCA_040376635.1 Halobacteriovoraceae bacterium | reverse complement strand
GTTTGTCTTGAGAGGTCACCGTGACGGTCCGTTCTCAAAATGAGGTTTCTCGGATTAGCTGTCATTGTGTCTGATGAATATCCATCACGACGGTAGAACGTCGCACCGTTTTGGAACATGCGCCCTACTTCTCCACGAATGTTGTACTCATCAATGATACGAGTTCCTCCACGAAGACTTCCGTTCTCCTTAATCTCTGGACTAAGGTTTGACCCGACAGTGTCTGAAGAATACCCGTTTCTGCGGTAAACGACTTTTCCATTACGGAAAACGGTATTTACTGTGCCAATAATATTGTACTCATCGATAACAATCTTTCCTGAAGGCAGTGTTGAAGATGAAACTTCGTCAGAAAGTTCTGATGATGAGAAAGATCTTAAAGTTCCGCTGCTGTTTTTTGTGACAACTTTGTTCTCTGTAGAGTCGATCGCAAGTACAGTTGATACTTCATTGTAACTGTTGATGACTTTTTCACCCGTACAGATGTCACCAAGACAATCGGCCATGGCGTGGAATGAAGAGATTGATGCTGCCAGAGCAAGAATGACTTTAAATTTCATGATTAAACTCCAATATGATCTTTAAATGGTTTTACTTTGATACTGATTGAATTTTTTGCGCCTTCTTCAACACGAAAATCGCATTCAGAAAAGCTTGGTGGTCCAAATTGAAGTTTTGGATTGTTAGAGAAGCCAAATTTTTCAGTAGGAATACCGAGGCGTTTATCGAGTTTGCTGTTTCCGTTAACATCGAGAAATGTTGAAGTGGCGTAAGAGCCTACTGGTAGATTTAAAACTATTTTAACTGAATCTTGGTTGCCATCTACTGCAACTGATCCGCTCGCCACTGTTTTCCCATCGGGAAACTGTTTCGGATCATCAAGAACTGCATACAATACCTTCCCAGATTTCCCGGAAACGTTAGTTACAGTTATTTCGACTTTGGCAGCGATTGCCGAAAAAGAGAACATTGCAGCTGCAATTAACAGAATTTTCATATTTACCTCTATATTAGGTGTGAGTTTATTCCTGATGTGGTGTTTCAGGGGATTGATTGAAAAGTTTGACTCGAGTGTCAAAGGTTTAGACGGCCTTCTTAACCTAATATTAACCGGCCAAACGATCTTCAGAATCTTAAAATCCGTTAATATTCAGTCTATTAAAGGATATTTGATGAAGCTTATGGTTTTGTTTCTTCTGTTATTAACTTCTACTTCTTACGCCCAGGAAGAAAAAGCTGTCACACTTGCTGACGTACAAAAGATCGTAAACGATTCCCTCGCTTCAAAATGGTATGAACGAATTCAGATGAAGGGATACGCCCACTTTCGTTATAACCGCTCGTTTGAAACTAATAGAAAGCTCGTATGTTCTGCTTGTGACCGTTCCATTGGTGATAAACAAGGATTCTTTTTCCGTCGCGCTCGATTGACGTTTTTCGGTGATGTAAATGACAAAGTATTTATCTACATCCAGCCAGACTACTCAGCAGATGCCAACGCAGGTAATCCATCAAATGCTCAACAAAACTATTTTCAACTAAGAGATGCTTATTTTGATTATCACTTTGATGAATTAAAAGAATTTCGAATTAGGGCCGGACTTTCAAAAGTACCATTCGGCTTCGTGAACTTACAATCCAGCTCAATGCGTGGACCTATTGACCGTGATGATGCCTTGAACTCTGGTGCTCCAAACGAACGTGATACTGGACTGGTGTTTATGTGGGCACCTGCTGAAATTAAAAAGAGATTTAAAGAACTAGGAAATGCTCAACTTAAAGGCACGGGTGATTATGGTGTTATCGCAGTAGGAGCTTTCAATGGTCAGACGATGAACCGTGCAGAAAAAAACAATGATCTTCATCGAGTTGTTCGTGTAACTTATCCGTGGAAACTTGCGAGTGGACAATTCATTGAGGCTTCACTTCAGGCATACGAAGGGAAATTCAACACGAGTAATAACGAAGATACTTATGATCAAAGAAGTGCTGCAAGTTTTGTGATTTATCCTCAGCCGTTTGGTTTTCAAGCCGAGTATAACGAGGGTCAGGGTCCTGAATACGACCCAAACTCTGATTCAATTACAAAACAACGTCTTAAAGGTGGATACGTTCAAGTCAATTATCAAATTCTACGTAAGACTGATCGTTACTTCCCTTTTGTAAGATTTCAAGAATACAACGGTGCCAGAAAAAATGAAAACGGAGCACCATTAAGTCGAATGTCAGAGTGGGAAATTGGAACCGAATGGCAGCCAAATGCTGCTGTGGAAATAACAGCTTCATACATGATTGCAAATCGAACAACCCAGTCTAGCTTAACGAATAGATTCCATGAAAAGGGAAATGCTTTGAGACTTCAGGCCCAGTTTAATTATTAACAATTGGGAATCGAAGTTCAAAACAAGAACTTGATACTTTGGTGTTGAGAGAAAGTAATCCACCATGCTCTTGCATTATCTTCTTTGAGATGGATAAGCCAAGGCCAGTGCCCTTTCCAGATCCCTTTGTCGTGACGAAGGATTCGAAAATCTTTTCTCTTAAATCGACAGGAACACCCGGGCCGTTGTCGCTTATCCTGACGTATACATCTTTATCTTCTATTCCCGTTTCAATCTGAATCTGCCTGTGATTTACCTTGGGAATCTCTGAACATGCATCAATGGCATTCGAAACAAGATTTGCGATTACCTGTGAGATTGCCGCTTGCCTGCATTTAATTTCTCCGTGGAAATTAAACTTTTTAACAATGGTGATATCTGAGGAAGTGAATTTTGAATTAAACATTTCAATAGCATCTTCAATAATTGACTGAAGCGGAGCTTCGCCAACTTCATCGTGAGATGCTTCTCTGGATTGCATCGAGAGAGACTTAACAATCTTGTTAATCCTTTCAGCGCTTTTATAAATGTGAGAGTGCATGAGCTCATCATCCTTTGAGGATCCACTCATTAACTTTTTTGAAAATACCAAAATTACCGATAGTGGGTTTTTGATTTCATGAGCAATGCTGGATGCAATTTCTCCAATTAAGGCCAACCTTGCATTGATAAATGATTTATCTTCAATTTCATTGATTTGCTTGAATGTCGAACGCACGCTCTTGGTCATGGGTCGGAAAATAAATAAGATTTCAAGACAGAGAAGAATTATTGTTGAAAATAAAATGGCAATTTCAAGTATTAGTCGATCGGTGAACTCCGACTCGGAAATTATCTGAGTGGAAAGAGTTGCTTCATCATATTTACGAAGAAGATTCTGCGAAAGTATAAAAATGTCTTCCTTCTTTCCCGACTGTGCCATGGAAATATATTTGTTTCCGAGGTTCTCAAGTCCGTTTTCGCTTTTATAGATGTTATAGATTTCAGGATAGGCCTGATTCACGAACCTGCTGGATAGAAGAAAGGATTGACCCCTTTCAAACTCTGCAATTGTTTCGCGTAAAAGTTGAGGCTCATTTCGATTCGCAAGAAGAGCTATCCTCTGAGAAAGCATCCTTTGACGACCGGATAGGTTGATGGTTTTGAAGTCTTCTTTCATCCTGCGATGGAGATTTTGATTGATCAGAAAGGCACAGATCGCTAGAGAGGCAATGAGCGAGACTGCGAACAGATATCGCAGCTTGATTTCTTTCAGAGTCTTTTTTTGAAGAAGTTCTCGATTGATACTCATATATTTAAGTATAAGAGCTACCAGACAAACTGTAGGGGAACAAATAGCAAAACTTTAATATTCCTTAGGAATCCAGCCCTTCTAATGGTTATCTTTGGGCTTCATCTTAATTTTCCTTAGATTTAAAGCTCGTTCAGGAAGAAATTGGCTATTTTCCCGGCATGAATAGTTCCCGCCTTCACAATACCGTTAAAATGATTCGCATTCATCTCATAGACGAGTGGATCAGGAACTTTATTACGTAGTTCTTGCTGATAACGCGTGGGAACGGTGACGTCTTTAACGGCGATAAACATGTACATAGAACCAGGTCTGATGTTTGCTGCGACATTGATTGGATCATTCGGAACCAAAGGCTTCAAAATCTCTTCATATGTTTTTTGATCAGGGATCTTGAAAAGTTTTTGTCTGCCTAATCTCTGGGCCTTTACCCTTTCTTGTTCAGAGTATGCAAGAACTCCAGGTACGTTTCCAGCTCCAACAACAATGACACTTGCTTTGATTTTAGGTTCAGATCCTGCAACATAAGTTGAAAGCATCCCTCCGAGACTCATGCCGAGAATGCCGAAATTTCCGTTTATTGCGGGATCCTTCTCGAGAGCAGAAATAAGAGTTCTGACGCCAGCAAGGGCTCGCACATAAGACTTATCGTGTACGCTGAGGTCTGGAATTTCTTCTTCCAAAGGAATATCTTTAACAGTATTTACGATATAAGAAGCCATGCCTAGGCCACAAAATTTAGCTGCTAATTTTCTGTCGATTAAAGTCTCTCCTACAATCGGGGGAAGTATGAAAATGACTGGCATTCTTTCACTCTTACCGATTGATGGACGATAGACTTTCGCCGTTACATTGAATGGCATCTCATCAGTAGGATCTATCATAGGAAAGTTCTCAAGATGTCCGTCGCACGAAGCGAAGGCTGAGAAAGTAATAGAAATAGTTAGGGCGATAAGAATTAGTGTTTTCATGACCCTTTCTTAACACTAAAGCTTACGGTCACTTAATGGACATAGGCCGTACAAAAGGCCGTATAAAGTTTTTACAGGCCAGTAATTGATTCAAGTCCCGACGATGAAAGTGCTTCGACGTATTAAGATGCGGCATGACTTCATTCAAACTCTCTCTACTTCTTCTGATCTCCCTATTCATGGTCTCGTGTGGCCAGCAGCAGATTAATGGTAAGAAGAAAGTCTCGATGAATAAGAAAACTCTCGAGAAGACCTTGAAAACTCAGCAATTTGAATGTTCGTCATTAAATGGAACAAGCTGTCCTTCAGGCATCGCCAGAATATTCATCTACAATGCTGCAGATCCGGAGAACTCTGGTTTATGTTCAGGTTTCCTAAATGGGAAAGACAAAATTGTTACTAATAACCACTGTCTGGCCACTCTACAAGAATGCAAAAATACCTATATCAGTATTTATAATGGTGATTCATACGAAAACGTAAAATGCGAATCCATCATTCAGACAAAAGTTGATCCGGGAGTACTCAGTCAAAAGGGTGTGGACTTTACGGTGATGAAAATTGATAGACCGGTAACAATCAAGACATTTGCCGTTTCTGAATTCACTCCTTATGTCGGGGAAAATGTCACAGCATGGGTGATCGATCACGTTTCTCTTTCAAAAGCCAGAATCACAGAACTTAACTGCAAATACAGTTCAAAATCAAACTCGATGATTCTTGGAAACTGTCCTGTCATTCAAGGTAACTCGGGAAGTCCTCTGGTAAATAGCTATGATGAAATTGTCGGTGTGATCTGGGGTTCGACAGTAGATGAAACTGTTGATGCAAGCACAGACCTGGTTGATAGAAGAAATTTAAATGAATACGCTCTCGTAACAGAATTGAGACATTTCAAAGATTACTTGTCGGGAAAATAATTTTCCAGCACTGAGGGAACTTTCATGGTTCCGTTATGGATTTGTTTGAGATCTGATTTTTGTTTTTCCGTCAGAAATTTCATTAACGGCTGAGAAACTTTGTCTTCAAAATTCATCGCTTCATTAATAAGCTCATCCCACTCACCATAATATCTTGTGAGATCATCTGGTTTAACTGTTTCTCTTTGATGAGGGCCATTTGCACATTTGAAAGGCTCGATGATGTTGAAAGTGCCATAGTCATTTGTGATTTCGTCACCAGTTTTGATGTCTTTGATCGCAATCTCAAAATCGAGTGCTGTTAACATCGAATTGGGTTCGTAACTGTGATTCACATACCGAGTGAGATCCCAGCAAAAAAAGTAATCACCATTTCTGTCTCTGTAAGTGTACTTCAGGAGATTATCAACATTGGCCTCATTCATTTTCTGAACTTCTGCATGCGTGAAGACGCGATCAAGCGAGTCCTTTACCCACGTGATCGTTCCTTTCGGAATATCCTGAGTAGCAAAGATACCGTAGCCAATATCTTGAGAAACGAATCTCAGTTCTGTATGTGGATGAAGCATCCTATAAATCTATATGGAGAATATGGACCCCGACAAGGGGTCCATGAGAATTAATGACGGGCGTTTCGATCGCTATCGAAGTCAGAATTGATCTTATCGCGGTTAGGGTTTGCCCCCGAGTAATTTGAATCGCCATCTTTTGATGCTTCATAAGTATTTTGATCAAAAGCGGCGCGTTCAGGCGATCGGGTTTTAATGTCAGAGTCCTGAAGTTGTGATGCTTGAGAAGTTCTTGCACCTAGAGGGCTTCTTTCATAGGAACTCACATCCGGAGATATATTT
>JBEIQF010000478.1:0-2068 GCA_040376635.1 Halobacteriovoraceae bacterium | reverse complement strand
CGACATGAGCTTCGGATTATTAAAGCATTTCAAAGATTCTAAGAGTGGAAACACTCAGAATATTACTTCAAAACATTACAGGCATGTGATTGTAGGGCAGGACCTCGGTGCTGTTCTTAAACTTGTCGAGTTACGCAGGAACTTTCCTGAAGAGTCGGTAAGACTCATCACAACGAGATCGCTTAACAAACAAGCTTTGGTTGAGAACTACGAATTCGGCGTATCTCACTTGCGTTCACCTTCTGCTGTTGAAAACATCTATAAGAAGTTTCATAACGCTAAAATGCTTCCTCAAGCAAAAGAAGCTTCGTTCTACAAGGACGGTAAGTTTCATGATTTTGGCGGAAGAGCGAAGTCGATGGATCTCGCTCCAGGCGAAGCCTTCTTTACCACGAAAGGCTACAAGCTTGAACTCAGTTCTCTCTTTTCGGAGAGTGAATGGGAAAACCTCGATCAAATTTTAAATGAAAACTCAGAAATCAGAATTTTCCAGTCAGTAGAAAAAACAACTCCAACTGACCTGGTTGAAAAATCAGAATGGCTTCTCACGTTCAAAGATTTTAACAAGATTACTTGTGAAAACCTTCTGATCTCTATGTCACCAAAAAAGTTCCTGGGATTTCTTCAGAATAAAGATTCTCTTTCTCCAGAACTTATCGATGTCTGCACATCTGTTAATGTTCAGGCAGCGATCTCTGTTACATGGATTCTTGATAAAGAAATTCATGCGGAAGAAAAAACTCTCTTCATTCCTCAGAGTATGACTCACGAATGGGGTCACTTCGTTGTGGAATTTGAAAATTACAACTTCCAGAAGAAAGAACAACTTTGCCATGTTCTCTTCTTGATTCATGAAGAAGAACCTCAGTCAGAAGATCTTGCTGGAAAAATCAAACTGATGAAACGTGTTCTTGATCGCGTGTTCCCGGATATCGAAAAGCATATCAAAAAAGAGTACATCCGCTTTGATGAAGAGATGTTTATCTCTGACATTAAAGACTCAGTGATCGAACAACTTTCATTCGATTATCCGACATTGAAATTTCTGGGCCAGGCGAGCCCGATGTCATCACACCTAACGAACGAAAAATTTTTATCTCGTGTTCTTTTAAACTAAGGGGAAAATAATATGAAACTTCTGATCGCTATTTTGGTTCTAACTTCAGCGAGTTTTGCTTCAGCTCAATCAAGAATTGTAAGCATCGACGCTTTTGACTTCTCTTACACTGGCGGAGTTCTTCTCAAGAAAGACAACGCTAAGAGAGGAGATGACAGAGAGGAAACTACTTTCAAATTCAATCTTAACTACGCTCAGTCACTTCCTGAGTACGTTGGCCTTATGTGGAAAGCACAGGCTTTCTGGAATCGTGAAGATGTTGATTGGAATGGTGATGAACTTTCTAACCGTTTCGGTGCAGCTGGTGGTCTTCTTTATAACTTCCAGGCCGAAGATATCAAGAACTCACTGTTCGCTGGTGCAATGGCAGGACTTGAGCGCCAGACAATTGAAGCTCAAGGACAAGATGATGAAGCAGGTTTCAACTTCTTCCTTCAATTTGAAGGCGGTAAGCGTTTCGATCTGGGACAATATTCAGTTGCTAACATTTCTTACGCTCCATCAATTGCATTTCAATGGAAGAGATATGGCGGAGATATTCGTGATGAATACTTCAAATCAGGCACAGAACTTAAACTAAACTTCCTCAAGTTCGACATTCTTTTCTAATTGCTACGAAATTTCATTCGAAGAAAGGCCACCGTTTGGTGGCCTTTTTATTTTCTGTTTCTCCTATAGTAGGGGCATCAATCGTCAAAATTCTGTCACAAATAGGACCACTCAAAGTGGTTCGATGTAAGCATTTGTGCGAACAAAAATTTATTGCCAAAGGAATATTGGTCGGGTGAAGCTTAAGATACTTATATTTTTTCTTTAGCTAACCATGAATAATAGAATGACTTAATGTCATTTCAAAAAAGGAGATTTCATGAAAAAACAGCTAACAGTTGCTCTAGGACTTGCTGTTCTTGCAACACCAGTTATGGCATCAAAAGCTCGTCTTCAGGCACT
>JBEIQF010000181.1:0-6693 GCA_040376635.1 Halobacteriovoraceae bacterium | reverse complement strand
TGATCTCTGGCCTTTGTCGCGCGTTCCAAAGCTTCCTGTTTGAGTTTTCTGTCTGTGATGTCATACACCACACCAGAAAATCTCACCGGGCTCTGGCTTCCGGGCTCAAAAGTACAACGGCCACGGGACAGGACCCATTTCAACTTTCCGGGTTCAGGAATGATTCTGTATTCAAGTTCGTATACGCTTCCGGTTTTGATCGCATGATTGATTGAGAAATTCATGACATCGAGATCATCCGGGTGAACCTTGCTCTGTAGGATGGATCTCTGAAGTTGATGGCCATCAAGGGGGACGCACCATAGATCCAGCATTTCCTTGGAACAAGAGACGGTGTCGCTGGCGAGGTCAATATCCCATGTCCCCATCCTGCCTGACTGCAGGGCAAATTCCAGGCTCTCCTGGCTGTGCTTCAATTGGGTGATGGGATCATGTTTTTTAGGCATGACCCATTCAATCATTTTTCGATCAACTTAACAAATTGTTCTCATTCCAAGTACTATACCGGGCATGAGCGATCGTACAATTGAAGAGATAGAAGATGATTTAGATGAATTGCAGCAAGCTTACATTGCTGAGGATGATGATATGCTTTTGATGGAACTTGAAAGAAAATTCGCAGTTCTTTTAGACGAGGCCACAGAAGTCGACGGCAGACTTCGCAATGCTGTGGGTGTCGTTATTACAAACTGGGTAAGAAGTTAGCCCCAGATTTTCTTGATCTCTGATAAATGAGTGATTTCAAAACTTGGTTTGAGATGTTCTGGTCTTGAAATTCTGTGCGGATTATACCAACAACTGTCGATTCCAAAATTATGGGCACCCTGGATATCTGCTTCGATCCTGTCACCAACAATAACGGTTTTATCTTTCGAAAAATTCTTGGCCATTTTTGTGCTGTAATCAAAGAACCTGATGTCAGGTTTTGCATACCCGCAAGCTTCTGAAACGCTAACGAAACTGATATAGGGAGCAATCTTTGATTTATTGATTCTCTTCGACTGAACGTACTCTATGCCATTCGTGATAATGCCAATTTCTCCATGCTGGACGAGCCATTCACAAATTTCAACAGCATGATCTATCAGAACAACTGTTTCAGGAAGTGTGTCGAGGTATCGAAGACTCGCGACATGAGGATCTAATTCAATCTGATGAGATTCAAAAACTTTACGGAATCTTTCTACTTTCAGATGCTCTTGAGTGATCTTACCTTCCTCAATAGCTCTCCAGAGTGCCTTGTTGATTACCTGATAATCGCTGAAAATATTTTCCAGATTGGTTTTTATTCCAAGACTCTGCAAACAGAGATGAAAGGACAGCTTTTCAGATGCCTTGAAGTCCAGGAGTGTATCGTCTAAGTCGAAGAGAAATAAATCGTATTTCATGCTCTATAAGTAATCCCAAAAGTTTGAAAGGGCAATGGGCCTCATTATATTTCGAGGCCTTAGGAGCTTTGAAAAAGTTTCACTTACTCACACCTGTCATCAATTTGATCTATACTTCCGGTCCTGTTTAGAACCGGGAGGTTTTATGATGAAGTTAGTATCGGCTCTTTTTTTACTCGTACTTTCTCTTTCTGTAATGGCCGAAGAGTGTGCTTCAAATCTTTCTGAACTTAGAGGCATAACAAAAAACAACGGACTTGCTCTTAACTGGGAAGAAGATACGAATAAAAATCCTCTTCACTTGAACCTTAAAGATGGTGGTGGAGTCCTCCAACTGAGACTGAAGACGGCAAAAGGTGAGTGGGCGAATGTGACAGGAATTGTTTGTACGAAAGGTGACAACTACGTTGCGAAAGTTTCAAAGATTGTCTGGGGACCTGAAGCTCCGGGAATTGCAAAAGCTGCAAATATTAAGGAAATCAAACTCAAACTTCCTTATCCAAACGTTCTGAAAGTGTCTGTTTCTCTTCTGTCCTTTACGTTTAGTCCTGCAAATTAAAATTAGCAAAAAAAGGGCCCGGTTAGGGCCCTTCATATTTTACTTAGCTTTTGGCTTAGGAAGTTTACATCCGGCTTTCTTGAAATCGAAAGCAAACTTGTCAGTGAGACAAGAGTAAACAGTGTAAGTCTGCTGCCCGTATGAAAGACCCTGTCTTACTGTGATTGTTCCATCTGTTGAAACCTCACAAGGGTTGTTCATCGTGCAACGTTCACCATCGTCATTACCAGTATTATTAATACCGATTACTGAACGAGTGTTTCTCTCGATGATCGGAGAACCTGAAGTTCCGTGAGTTGTGTCACATTTATCATCGTAACGGATTGAATCAACCCATACGTAAGCATCTTCTTTAACTTGGGGAATGAAAGTATCGATCTTGCAATCCCAACCTCTTTCCCAGTAACCAGAAATGATCATCATCTCAGTATTTGTTTTTGGATGTTTTGATGAAAGAGAGAATGGCTCAACATCAAACTGATCTTTGATTTGTTTATAATTCAGGTCAAGCTCATAAAGCGCAAGATCTGTGTCAGTCATTGTTGCGAAAAGAAATTTCGTCGTTGTTACTTTGTGAAGCTTTTCATTTCTGTCGAAAATTCCAACAGTACGCTTAACAGCTTTATTCGCAATGACTTCACCTGGCTTGATGAAAGCGCCACCTGGAAGATCCACGCAGTGACCGTTTGTCATGATAACTGCTTTGCTTGTTTCAGGAGCGCCTTCAAATTTAACAAGTGCACCAGAACAGTTTGATAGTTTAACGATACCTTCAAAGTCATAAGCGTTGCTTAATGATTTAAGATTCATCTTTTCGATAGCACGAGTTTTTTCAACAGGAAGGGCGAATGCTGAAGACATAGTCATCAGGAATGCAAACGCGAGAAATTTAATCATATTTATCCTCCGGGATTTTTGCGGTCTTCGTACCAAAATCTACGGGGAATGACACATTAAATAACCTTCATGATTGTCTTCTATGAATCCCTCCGAATTGAACTATAATCAACTCTATGAAAATGCTTGTTACCACCGCCCTTATTTTCCTCGCAGGTTGTGCCGGGCCTGAAAAAAAAGTCTCCTCTACAACCGATAAGACACTTCGCGCAAAGGACGCTCCGGGCTTTCTTTTAAAGGCCACGCCTAAGGGAGCAGCGATTGATGATGTCGAATATTTCATCAAAAAAACAGGTGATGTTGTTACGTATGAGTTGAAATACGAAGAACATGGTCAGGAAGTTTCTGTTCATTACACAGATGCAGGAAAACTGATTGAGAAAGAGAAAGACATCAAATTTTCCTCTTTGTCTCAGACTGTTCAGGTATTGATCAGGAGACATCTTGATCAGCGATTTAAAAAATATCGAATTGAAGAAACAGAATTACGAACGACTGAAGATCACAAAGAGCTCATCGATGTGGAAGTCTCACACGATGAAAAACCAACGGGACTATCGGAATTATCATTTACACTGACTGGAGAATTCGTTTCGGAAGAAGTTGAGAGCATGCCGCAAATTGAGACATTGAATTAATGAAGCTGTTCATCTTTTTATTTTTTGTTATTTGCACATCAGTGAAAGCGAAAACATTTGATAGTTATGGTGTGGTTCCTTTCATCTCGCTTAGCAAAGGCGTTGCAACCAAAACAGATCTGAATTTTTATCACTCAGATACTTTCGGACTGACTGACAATAAATTCAACGGAAGACAATACAAGAGCAGACCCCAGCAATCATATTTCCAGACAGCTCTGAACTATAAGTTTCTTCCTTATCTAAATCTTTCTCTTGGTCATATTTATCAGAGAAATAATCCTGTCGATGTTGATTTTGTGAATGAACACAGAATTTTTGAACAGATGACGTTCTCTCATTCCCTCGACGAAAAACAATTTACTCACAGAATCCGTTTCGAACAGCGATTTATTGATGAGCGAGAAACACACGAATTTAAAACTCGACTTCGTTATCAGATCGGTCTGAATTTTCCTTTGCAAGGAAGACAGCTTGATCCTGGTGAGTGGTACTTTAATTGTTATAATGAGTTTTATTTCTCTACAACAGGCGAACGTCATGCCTTTTACAGTGATGATTGGGCCTATGCAGGATTTGGTTATCAGACCCTGGAGTGGGGGAAGTTAGAGGCCGGGCCTCTTGCTCAATATTCAGTTATCAATCGTGATAAAGACTTTAAAAGCTTTTACGCTCTTCAATTTGGATGGATTCTCAAATTTCGTTAAGAACATGAGCAATGTCATGTTTTGGTGTGTTTATTTGAAAAATTCGCTGATATCAATTTTGAAAGCAGATGCGAGCTTATCAAGAGTAGGGATGGTTGGAATATGCTTTCCGCTCTCTAGACGCTGATACCAGCGTGCTCCGAAGCCATAGGCCGCCATATCGGCTTGTGTGAGGCCTTTTTTCTTTCTGATAGCTTTAATGTTCTGGGATATTCTTTTAACAAGATTCCATGTTCTGATCTCAATATGCGCATTACTTTTCATCTTAAAAACGACCTCAAGCGGACCACGACCTTAATAAGACGTGAAATAATCTTTATAAGTTAAATTTAACTTAACTCGTTATGGCTGTCGACGGCCTAGGACGGTCATGTTGTGAAAGTGTTGCTGGCAAATGGGACACTATACTAGCCTGAGCAACTTTCTAATCGATTCTGCAAATCTCTCGCGAGTTCGAGGTCTTTCAGTGAAAATTCACTTCTCTCTTTTCCACGAATGAGAACGATTTGTGAAGTTAGATTATTTTGTGATGGAGAAGTGAAAGGGATATTAAGAATTCTCTTATCAGCAATTATCTCTCTGGAGCTCTTTTTCGGGGGTATTTCATGATATAGATCAAGAAGTTCGGTTTTCCCTGCCTTCAAGATTTTTTTCGAAGGCAATTCGATCATGCAGGCTTCACAATATTTTTCGGTCAGTACTTCAGCAATTTTACTTAGTGCTTTCACAGAATCCTTGTGTGTCGAAATGAGTTCTCCAATCTGTGATGAGATTTTCCATAGTCTCTCAAGTGAAACTTTTTCAGTGATGTCTCGCCAGTGACAAGCGACTGCCCGAACATTTGATGTATGGCCAACCGGAACGAGTGTGATTTCAAAGCAACGGTTATCGCCATCGATTTCATAACATTCTTCAACCTTCTCAATTTTTGGATTTCGAAAAACTGCAATCAGGCTTTCTTTGATTTTATCAGCAATGTCTTTATGAATGCCGATCTGATCCATTTTTTTTCCGATGATGTATTCTGGAGGAATGTTAAAAAACTGCGCAGCAGGTTCATTTGCATGAATGCATCTTCCTTTCATATCGAAAACAAACATCATGTCTGGCGTATTTGAAAGCAGCCATTCATAAGAATCAATCGGACTTTCACTATCAGAATCTTCTATGATGTTGTAGAGAAGCTTGTAGGCTCTGCGTTTTCTTTCTTCTGCAATAGAGGCAATAAAAAGAACACAATCATCACGGTTGAATTTAATTTTTTTGATGATGTTCTTACAAGCACTATGGGAGAGCTCTTGTCGACCAGTCAGAATTCTTGAAAGTGTAGACGGACCAATTCCGAGATATCTGGCAAAAGCTCTCAGTGAATAACGTGGATTTTTTTCTTTTCGATTCTCGATTTCATTCAGAAGTAGCTTGATATAGAAGGGCCTTGCTTCCATTTCGACCTCCTTCCATTAAATGATAACTGAATGCGAAGGGCCAATTCTGATAAGAATTTTTAAGGTTAAGATTGGCCAAAATGCAGTGTGCTCTAAGCAATTGCGAATTGATTATTTAAAAAATTCGATGATCTCGATTTTGAATGCGCGCGCTAGTTTGACGAGTGTGGGAAGTGAAGGAGTGTGTCTGCCACTTTCGAATCTTTGGTACCATCTTGGACCGAATCCATAGTCCCCCATGTCTTCTTGTGTAAGACCTTTCGACAGACGGATTGTTCGGATGTTTTTAGCAATTCGCTTTAGTAACTTTGCTGTTTTTTCATCCTGAGCTTTAGTAGTTCTCATGCATTGATTTTCTGCCTCCGGGAGGTAAAGGGCAACGGTCTTATTAGGTCGTCCTCATTATATTAAGGGTGTTAAGCATCTATTAAAGAAAGCCCCTACAGAATCTTAAGGTTGGTAGGCCGGAATATATTCTATACTTAATTATGAGCACTACTGTTTCAGTGAGTTTTGCATGAATGTTCCAGCAGTCGCACAAAGAACTTTCGAAGAATCTAGAGACAATCCAGATCTCATTTCCATCGTTAATCTTACTCTTGAAGCGCTTCAAAAACTTCCCACTCCTGAGCAGCGGAATGAACTTGTTCATTCCATGATCAATGAGTTCAATGCCGATATTTTTTCGCATCCACTGGTGAAACAATTCAGTCCTTGTAAGAAGGGATGTGATGGTTGTTGTCACACACAGGTGAGTGTGACAGAGGATGAGGCGAGGGTGCTTGCTAAACATGTCTTAGACGGCCTGGTTATCGATCACGAGCGTTTGAAGCTTCAAATGGAGACTAAGGACGATTCAACTGCGTATTTCAAGTTGAAGTACACTGATCGCAGATGCATTTTTCTGGATCAGGATGGTGCATGCAGGGTTTATGAGGACCGGCCAAGTGTCTGCCGGACAAATGCTGTTCTAGGTTCTGCAAGCCAGTGTGATACTTCAGAAGGTGTGAAGCCAGTAAGACTGGTTAAGACGCCCCAGTCAGACATGATCATTTATGC
>JBEIQF010000237.1:0-5589 GCA_040376635.1 Halobacteriovoraceae bacterium | reverse complement strand
TGGTGGTATTTCTGAAATGTCGGGTCTAGGACCTGAAGTTCGTGCGATTACAGATGAACTAGATATGGTTGGTAACACAACGGCTGCTATCGGTAAGGGTTATGCGATTGGTTCTGCGATCCTTACAGTTCTTGCGCTCTTCTCTGCATTCAACATCGAGATCAACCACGTTCGTTCACTCTCTGGCCTTGGTGCTGTTGAGCTCGTTCTAACTGATCCAAAAATTCTTATCGGTATCCTTCTTGGTTCAATCCTTCCATTCCTTGTTGGTTCAACAACAATGCTTGCTGTAGGTAAAGCTGCTGGAGCAATCGTTATTGAAATCGGTCGTCAGTTCCGCGAAATTCCAGGTCTAATGGAACTTAAAGCTGAACCAGAGCCGAAGAAGATCGTTGATATCGCGACGAAAGCTGCGATGAAAGAAATGATCCTTCCAGGTGTAATCGCAATTGCGGCTCCGGTTGCTGTTGGATTCCTAATGGGTCCTGCTTCTCTTGCTGGTCTACTTGCAGGTTCTCTTGCAGTAGGTGCTACGCTTTCGCTTTTCATGGCGAACGCTGGTGGTGCTTGGGATAACGCTAAAAAATACATCGAGAAAGGCAAACTTGCTGGTGAGAAGAAGGGAACTGATACTCACAAAGCTGCTGTAGTTGGTGACATGGTAGGAGATCCGTTCAAGGATACTTCTGGTCCAGGTATCGCGATTCTTATCAAAGTTATGTCGGTAGTATCGCTACTTATTGCGCCTTTGATTGCACTTCTTTAATTTGAAAAATGAGAGGGCTCCGAAAGGGGCCCTTTTTTTTGGGTAACAATAGTTCGGTAAATTGATTCTCGTCTTTTTTCACCTTCCATTCGTTTATCGTGGCTCGAATCTGTCCCGAACAATTCGCTTCGCGAATTATCCGGGAGATAGTTGTTTTTGGTTTGGGTTTTCTCCCTCAAAAGTATCTCCGTTAATTCGCGCAGCGAATTGGCGGAGACAAGTCTGAAGCTTTGGCTTTGTAGAAAGGAGTGCTGATTGAAGACTTCGAGATCAAATTTCAGCAAAAAAAAAGGGCCCCAAATTAATTGGAGCCCTCTTATCTAAGAATATAACGAAAAATTACTTCTTAAGTTTCTTTGGCATTGCTGAAGTAGCAGTTTTAGTAGCTACAACGTTCGCGCCTTCGCCTTCAACAACCATACAACCGCCAGTCGACCAGAACGAAGCGTTCATGATGTAGTCGACTTGGTTATCAGCTTGAGCTTTCTTAACAGCTTCATCCATAAGGCCGATATCGCCCTTATCTTTGAAAGCGTCAGAACAGAATTCAGCTTTAACTGGACCCTTCGTCATAAGCTCAGTGCCTGGCTTAAGAGAATCATGAGTCATAGAGATTGCTGATGTATCAAGAACTTTTTGTCTCATTGCACATGAAACAGAAACCGCTGCAATTAGGATTAGTGCTAAATTTTTCATACTATCTGTACCCCACGCCTGTTACTACAAGGCAATCTTTACCGAAAACGTAAGCATTGAAACCAGTGCGCTCAGTGTGAACGTTGTTCACGTAACGAAGAGCATCTGCCTGATCGTTAGTGTGTGAAAGACCAGCACTCTGAAGAGTGTTAGCTTGTTTCTTAGTGTTGATGAATGCTTTGTCGATTGTAGGAGCGCCACCTAGTGGTTGGTTAAGAACTGACCAAGTACAGTCTTCACCACGAACGTTACCTACTGACTTACCTTTAGAAATATCGTCGCTGAACGATACCATCTTTACGTTGTTAGCATATTTGTAAGTTGCACAGCCTTGTGCGATTACAAATAGTGCTACGAAAAGAATACCTTTTCTCATTAAACACCTCTTTGCTTGTAAGCTAAATTGTTAAGCCAAAATTATAGGAATTTACAGAGGGGAAAGAACAGGGGTAGTTTCTGGAATATACTTACAACCTTAAGAGCCAAATAGTAATTCAATCTGGAATGTGATGAAGGGAGTTCTTCTGAATGACCATTCTTTAGGGAAATCAATTCCCGGAATGATATCGAAGTATGCCCATTGCTTGTAAAGATTGCGACGATAGTTAATGCCTAAGCGATAATTGCTTGTATACCATCTGCTGTTGTCGATGACTGTTTGCATGGTAAAGCCGTAGTTGAAAGCGTCGTCTTCTGAAACTCGGTGAAGTAGAGTTGGCCCATGGTTGGTTCTGAAATCTTTCTGAAGTACCTGCCACGTCTTACTGTTCACAAATCGAAAAACTAAATCCTGATTGTAGATATGATCTGAATTTAATTCTGTTTCTTCAACCAATCCACTTTCATCGGTAATGTAGGTAAGCTGTTCAACGAATCGATGAATGAGTGATCCAGTCACAAAACTTTTACGAACTCGGGCACGGGTGATGAGCTTGGGTGGAATGGCAGCACTCACTCCGATATCGGAGTTAAAAATCCAACCAGTAAAAAGCGTATCCTTTTTCAGCAACTCAAGTTCACTCAGGCCTCTGATACGTGCGCGTTCTCTTTTCTCGGCAGGTGTGAGATTTTCAGAAACCTTTTTCTTTTTCTTCTTTTCATCAGGATCAGCATTCTTATCCTGATAATAATCGTACTTAAATTTTTCTTCGAGATGAGGAAGTCTTAAATTGATTCGATATTGATTGGTTTGATTTCCGACTGCGCGTTCACGAATATCATAGCGTGATCTGATACGAAGGCGTGAACGTCCGAATTCATCATCCGCTCGATCTGTTGCGAAGAATGAGTCGAGACGGTTTGCTGCAAAATTGGCCCTTGTTCCGAACAGTTCCTGTGCACTTTCAAGAATGGGGATATGTCTCTGTACCTTCTCTTCTGCGGGGGAAGAAAAAGCAATCTGAGGAAATAAAATGAGAGTCAAGAAAAGAACATATCTCATTGATTTATTGTATCCAATAAACAGCAACTGCCAAACATTCATGGCACCTGTTTTAAAACTAGTAAAAGGCCGTTCTTAATAAGCTCTAGGATTCACTCAGTTCACACAATAATTTTCTCATTCTGTTTGCGTCCGGTCGTAGAATGAACGGGTTTAAAGCACTACGTCCACGGGAGGATCTTGTGAATAATAAACGCGTCGTTGTATCTGCCGCATGTTTACTTGGTGTTCTGGCAGTTTCTACAGTCTGGATTCTTAACAATCCTAAATTTGCTTCAAGCCGCAACCTTACTGATGAAGCACTATTGGCACTCATCAAGAATGACCAGAAAGCGTTTGAACATTTCATCAATTCTGGTGGTGATCTCCATAATGATCTACCAAAAATCGATGGAGAAACTTACACTGTTGCCGAAGGGATCGCTTATTTTGAACGATCAGCTTTCGGTGCTTATCTTCATTCAAGAAAAATGCCTTACGTAAAACAGGATGAGAAGAAGTCGTTCGACATCATGACTCTTTCAATCTCAAAAAATAATCCTGATCTTCTGAAGCAGCTTGCTTTAGAAAATCCAAAATTCAGTATGCAGTACGGGAAGAATGGCTGGACTCTTCTTCACCTTGCAGCTGCAAAATGCGCACAGAAGTTGACTCCAATCCTTCATGAAAAAGGACAACTTCGTTGGGACCAGCAAGCAAAAGATGGTTCAACACCACTTACCCTCGCAGCTGAGAGCGAGTGTCTCCCCATGCTTTCATACTGGAAAGAAATGGGTGCAGACTTTAAGGCGAATGACGGTCGGGGCAAAACAGCTCTTAACATCTTGCGCGGCAAGAAAGATGCAGCATTGGTGGCGTTTGCTGAGTCGTTTGATCCAGCGAGATCGATTGCTTCAGTTGTAACGATTGTGAAACCAGCTGCTGAACCGGATTTCTATAAGAAAAGAAAAATTCCAAAGGATCAAATTGTAGACCATGCGGCCATGATAGAGCCTGAGGATCGTCCCCTTGAAGCTACTGAGACAGCTGAGATGTCAGAGTTCGCAGACTAAAGGCTTTATTTGAAACCTAAAATAAGTTGAGTAAACTGATCGCCACCTTTGTTACTTGCGCAAAATGCTTTTAGCATTAAAATTAGTAAGTAATAGAGGAGGCGACATGGAAGTTGTCCGCAGATCAAACGCTGAAATTGAAAGAGAACTTGGAACCGTAGCTTATTTCATCCGAAAGAGAAGAAAAGAAAATGGAATGACTCAGGAGCAGTTAGCAAAACACTCTGGAGTTGGTCTCGCTTTTTTGAAGAGACTTGAAGGTGGAGATGAAAATCTTCATCTCGCAAAAGTCCTTCAAGTTCTTCGTCATCTTAAAGCTGATTTATTTCCTAAAGAGTACCAGTAGCTTTCGCAATATTTTTCTTACGGTAGCGCATATTCAAAAGCTCTACCGTAAGTGAGAATGCCATCGCAAAGTAGATATAACCTTTCGATACATGTGCTCCCATTCCTTCCGCAACCAGCATCACTCCGATCAATAACAAGAACGAAAGCGCTAGAATTTTGATTGTCGGATGTTTATCTACGAAACCACTAATTCTCCCAGCTGAAACGAGCATAATCACCATAGAAATGAGCATAGCAACTACCATGATAGAAATCTGGCTCGCCATACCAACTGCAGTGATCACGGAGTCGAGAGAGAAGACGATATCAAGAATAAGAATTTGAATGAGCATCATGCCTGGTGAAGCTTTTTTCGACTTCCCAACGTTTTCAGCTTCATGAAGATGAACCTGTGGATCACCTTCAACTTTGTGGTGAATCTCAAAAGTTGATTTACCAATCAGGAAGAGTCCTCCGAAAAGAAGAATCAGATCTCTTCCAGAAAATGAATGGTCCATGATGGCGAACAAAGGCTCTTTCAGAGTCATGATCCAGCTGATTGAGAAGAGAAGAATAATTCGGATGACAAGTGCAAGCCCGATCCCGATATTTCTGGTTTTATTTTGATGTTCGGCCGGAAGTTTTGCTACGAGGATGGCGATGAAAATGATGTTATCGATACCGAGAACAGTCTCCATGGCCGTTAATGTAACAAGTGACGTGAGATTTGCAGCCGTTAATTCAAACATAAAACTCCCTATCTAAAAGCTCAGATTAAATTTTCTTCAACTTTGTTCTTTTTGACCATGATATAATTCTTTCACCGGAGAAAATTATGAAGTCATTAGTATTTTTGCTGATCCTCGTTTCGTGTGCATCACGACCACAGCTCTATCCAAATCAAAAGCTGAAATCTGTAGGAAAAGAAGCTTCACAGAAAGATATCGATAAATGCATCGCTGACGCTGAAAACTATCTTGAATCTTCCAAGGGAAAACAAGTAGCTAAAGGTGCAGGAGCGGGAGCAGTTATTGGTGCTGCGATGGGCGGAGTCGCTGGACTCTTCACTGGTAATCTTGGAAGTGGCCTAGTCCGTGGTGGTGCCATTGGTGCAGCAGGTGGTGGCGCGGCTGGCGCTTTGACTCCTGATCAGATAAAACACCGCTATGTGAATCAGTGTCTCGCTGATCAAGGCTATCAGGTCATTGGTTGGGACTAAGGGGAAAATTATGAAATATTTGCACACAATGATACGAGTGAATCATCTTGATGAGTCCATCAAGTTTTATACAGAAGTTTTGGGAATG
>JBEIQF010000171.1:0-6889 GCA_040376635.1 Halobacteriovoraceae bacterium | reverse complement strand
TTTCTTCATTGATTCTGCCTACGCTGCCCCTCGAGGTGGTGCACCTGTTTCAAGAACAGTCCGTGGCCAGGGTCGTGTTACTGGAAGTTCAATCTCTTCTGTTGAAAAGAAAAGAATGGATGACTGGAAAAAGTTCGCGGACGAGTTTGATCGTCTGATGAACACAAGACGTACGACTGATGTTGGTAAAGCGGATGACAACTGTATCTTTGCAGGATGGGTTTCGCGAGTAAGAAATATTGATGGTAAGCCTACTTGTGCTCACCCGGATTTCATTGACGGTATCGGACCTGATCGTCATAAATCCAGAATGGCGGAAGAATCTAAAGGCTATCCATATCCTGATCAAAATTCATCTTGCTCAAAAGATGATAAGAAGATGATTCAATGTAACCCACTTATTTTCGGATACAAATCTGCTTCGAAACAGTCTCTCTTTTGTGTAGAAGCAAAAGATGGCGCCAAAAATTCATCATTCCAATGTATGCAACTTGCTCTGAAAGATGAGCCAAAAACTGCTGACGTTGATTCGAAAGATGAACGTCTGAAATACCTTAGAGAAAAACTGGCAAACACTCCTAAAGCATTTGAGCAGGTTTGGGAATTCACTTATAAGACTTGCGTGTGCCCTACTGTTCAGGCCAACAAGGCCGGTGGTAATGTCTACTTTAGCCAGGCATATCAGAATCACGTCCGTCCACACCGCACTTGTTACGGTTTAATGGATATGATGGGTGCTACGGCGCTTGAATGTACATCTGAATTTAAATTCCCGCTTAATGATACGAAAATTTTCAGTGACCTCAGAACACGTATCAAACGTGAAAGCATAACTGAAGATCAGGCAGATGTAGAGTATACAAAGTATCTGACTGACATGAATGCTAACAAGTCTACTGAGTATGCTCGTATTTGCGGCGGTACTGCAACACCAGAAGTTATTGTGACTCCTAAAGAGGAAGAACCTATTGTTGTTCCTGATCCTGCTGCAACTTATTCATGTACAGGTGAATGTACATTGCCGGCCCCGGCGGCCGGTGGAGGCAGTTCAAGCGGTGCGGGAACCGCAGGTGCCTCTTCTGGTGCAACAACATCTTCTCCAACGACTCCGGTTACACCTGCTGCGATGACTTGTGCGTATGTTGTGAAGAAAAAAGTTGGTGAGACTGAGACTGTTGCTGAACTTGATGCTCCACCAACAGAAGTTCCAGCTAATAAAGAAGCAACGACAATTTCAATCAAAGCAAAGATCAAGGGCGGAACAGAACAAACTGTATCTTGTAACCTTACTTATAAAGACGCCCCTGCTGAAGAGACAGAAGAAGATCAAGATGAGCAAAAAGAAGATCCTTCTGTTGATGTGACGATTGATGCTTGTCCTGGAAATGTTTGTAAGCTCACTGCTAAGCCTGAAGAAGGTAAATCAGAAGGCTGGACAATCAAGTGGTCATTCAAAGATCTACCTACTGGTGTAACTCCTCCGGAAGGATGGAAAAAACCAGAAGAGACTCCTCTGGAAGGTCAGGTTCGTTCTGAAGAGCCAGTTGTAACTCCAGCTGGTGGTGGTGAAAAAGAAATTACTCAGCCGAAACTTTCGAAAGAATATAACGTGTGTGCGGTGATGACGAAGGATAACAAGGATAGCTCTAAGGGCCCTTCTTGTAAGCCTGTCCCTGCTCAAGCCGCGGCCGTGGTTCCGCCTAAGCCGGCAGGACCTGCAGGTGGTGGACCGAATACAGCTGCCCCAGGTCAGCCTCAGACCCAGATCCGAGGATCCGCGGATACATCGGCGATTGGTATTAAATAAACAAAATAAAAAATCCCGCGAAAGCGGGATTTTTTTTAGAAGTTAAATTCAGATCCGTCTTTTTCCAGAATGATAATTCTGTCCTCACCCATCTCCGCAATCTCTTTCATGATTTCAGTTTGATAATTAGGCTTCAGGTGAGTCAGGATGATTGGTACTGACTTAGGCATTTTAGGAATCTCTGCCTTCATTGATCCAGGCGTATGATGTTCTGAAATTTCTGCGACTTTACTGAGGGAATTAGGGAAACTTACTTCGGTGAAAATGGCCTTGATTTTTTTATTATCACGGGCAACTTCCCAGATGCGCTCTGTAGGTCCGGTATCAAGAGTAAAGAGAATGGCACAATCACCTTTCTCAACAATGAATCCCATCGCATCGTGAGCATGTTTTACTTTAACGGGCGTGATAAGATAAGGACCTACTTCAATCCTTCTCTCTTCATCAATTGCATTAATCGTCATTGTAGGATGTGTAGTATTCGGAAGAATCGTGAAATCAGGCCAAACGATATCATTCAGAAGATGGTCTTTAATGATTTTTTTAACGGTAGCGTGAGTGTGAACCTGGAATGGTTTATCTTTGAGGCCGAAACAATTATCACAAATAAACGCAAGATCCTTGATGTGATCTAGATGGCAGTGAGAGATCATAATATGATCTATGTTAGTTTGTTGCTCAATACTAAGTGTTGCTGCAACAGCGCCTGCATCGATCAGAAGTTTTTCATCGATCAGGAAAGACGTGGTTTCGAAACCCTTCGCCAGTCCACCATGACCGCCAAGAACTTGTATTTTCATCATTCTATTGTAAGTTGATTAAAAAATTTCCTCAACTAAACTTCCTCATCCCTCTTTTGCCTGCTGATTTCCGAGTAAATTTCCTTAGTTGGCCGATCAAGAATTAAGCCTAAAAGTTTCGCAATTTTCTTAGGAGCGGCCCCTTCTGCCACAATTTCTTGGGCAAGCTCTTTTAACTCTCCTGAAGATGATCCTTTCAACTCGTTGTTATGGAATAAAAAGACAAATTCACCCTTGAAGGTCATATCTTTCTTTTTACGGGGCCACATACCGGCCTTCATTTTCATCACTTGCTGGAACTTCTTAGACAGCTCTCTCACAACTGCCACATCTGCCTCAGGTCGTACTTCAGAGAGCTCATCAAGCGTCTCTTCAATCCGTGTTGGGGCCTCAAAAAAAATGTGAGTGCCGTATCCCACTTCCTGGAAAATCTTCTTACGTTTACCGGATTCACGAGGGAGAAACCCATGAAACTGGAATGGAATGGGTGGTAGTCCTGAAAGTTCAAGTGCCATGATCGGCGACGATACGCCGGAATAAGATTCAACGGTGATGCCTTTAAGATAAGCGGCCTGGATGATGGGATAGGCAGGATCAGAAATGATCGGGCTACCCGCTTCCGAAGCGACATAAAGATCTTCGCGTTCAGCGATCTCGATGAGTTTTGTGATTTCGTGATCGGCCGACTGATCATGCATCGAAAAAATGCGTTTGCCCTGAAGGCTGATCCCAAGGTGGTTTAAAAGCTCCTTAAATACCCGAGTATCTTCCACGGCGAAGGTCTGACCGATCTTCATGGCCTCGATGACTCTTGCAGAAAGATCACCAAGATTACCAATTGGTGTATTCAAGAGAATGATTTTTCCCACTCTAAACCCCTTTTCAGTCTCATGTTAGAATTCTCTAGACTGGCGTTATCGCCACAAATCCACAAGGAGACCCCAATGAGTATGAAGGCCAATGTTCTAAGAGACGCTAATGGAAACATTATCGTTCATATGCAGGGGGATTTAAACTACGATCACTCTCTTCCGCTTAGAAATGAGCTTCAAAGCATCGCGAATTCAAATCCAAATGCAAAGATCACTATCGATCTTGGCGCCATTGATTTCGTTGGTTCGTCAGGCATCTGCCACTTTGTGGAAACAGTGAAATACCTCAAAGAAAACCGCAAGGCCAATGTTAGTCTCTCTAACGTGAAGCCGGAATTCCTGAAAATTTTCAGATTGTTCTCAATCAATGAAGCTGATTACGTTGCAGAGCTTATGGGCTTTGATACGGATGAGACTGCTGACCTCAACACTCGTTTCGGTAACAGAAACCAGACTTTCGAAAACTAAGATTAGAAATTATATTGGATCAAATTGACTTTAAGAGGTGGAATGCGAGTTCCCCTCTTAGGTCCACCTACGCTGAACGCATTCATTTCAAATTTTTCCTGAATAGGTTCAAAGCGGTCAAAGAAACCACCCTTCGTTTTTTCTCCACCATCATCTCCGCCGCCGCCTTCGTCTTCACGATACTCATCTCCATAGATATCGTTTGATTCCTGATAAGGTGAAGAGTTGTCATCGTAAGAGCCGTAACGCTTGTTATGGTGAGAAACGAGAACGTATGTACCAAAAAGAATACCCGCGTATAAACCGAGAGAAGCACCCTGCGCGATCGCACGAGTTGAGGTTCCAAATGCAGTTGAGGCCGCACCAAGAATGGCACCACCAGCTGTTCCGTATCCAACGATTGTCAGGAAAGCTTTCGCTTTCACAGGCATTTCAGCTCTCGCCTCACGGGGAGAAACGATAGTTAAAGTGAATAGAACAACCAACAATGTGCAAAATGTTTTTCTCATATACTTAAGAGTAATGAATCTTCGGATTTTTTGCAAAAGAATCTCTTATCCGACTTCTGAACTCGGAATGAATTCTTTGACTTTACTGAAGGTCTTACGGTGAATGAGGCACGGTCCGTGTTTTTCAACCGCCAGGCGGTGCTCTTTCGTTGGATAACCGGCATTCGTGTTGAAGCCATATTCAGGATACAGAAAATGCATATCGCGCATAAACGAATCCCGTTTTTCTTTTGCAATAATGGCCGCCAGCCCGACAAGTGAAGACTTCACATCGCCTTTGATAATCGTGATCTCATTCCAGCCAGCAGGTTCAGTGTCCCACCGAAGTTTGCAGTGCCCGTCAATAAGAAGAGTTGTAGACGACTTGTCTTCACGCGCCAGATGAAGAGCGGCTTCCTTCATTCCACGCATTGAGGCCTGAAAGATGTTCTCGGAATCGATCACGTTATGATCCATTTCCCAGGTGACGTAACTGAGTTCAAGATTTTTCCACTCAAATGATCCTTTCTCACGAAATGGACGCGGATAGATTTTCAACTTTTTCAGAAGTTCATCACGCTTATCGCCTGAAAGCTCCTTGGAGTCTTTAACACCGTTTCTTCTGAGGGAGCGAAGCAGAGTGATGAGGGAATCATAATCGTTAAAAGTGACCTTTAAAGCGCCAATCACAACAGGTCCTGCCAGAGGCGAGCGCCCTACTTCATCAACTGCGATAATGTCCTGGGGAAAGGAAGTGATAAGCTTGAGTTCAATCATGGAAGAAGAGTAACAGAGATTTTACTGAACAATCCGGATGAGTTTTGTTCGGAAACCAAAAATCTTTGCGAGAAAATTCTGAGAGGAAATAATCCGGGAAACTTGTCTGATTTCCATCTGCTTCACTCCGACATCCGAACTTTTTACTTCAGCAACTTCAATGATCCAGCCTTCACGATCTTTGATGAGTCTCGCGATATCAATCTGTCCTAAAAGTCTTTTTCTGAGTAATTGTGATGAAACTAAAAGAGGAGTGCCTTCAAAATGAAAAGAAAGAGATGCTTTTTTCTCAGCTTTAAGCCCCGACGTATTCTTTAACGCCTTTGAATGTTTTCCGGTGAATCGGCGACGGCCCGAACTCCTGAATGGCACTTCTGTGTTCTTTGGTTGGATAGCCGGCGTTTTTGGCAAATCCATATTGAGGGTAAAGTTCATGCATGTCTCTCATGAAAGCATCACGCTTTTCTTTTGCGATGATGGACGCTAGCCCTATGAGAAGTGATTTTGAATCACCCTTGATCAAAGGGATTTCGTTCCATGGAGATTCACTTGTGCCCCAGCGTAGTTTCATGTGTCCATCAATCAGGACAGTCGTGAAACCTTTTTTCGCATCTGAAAGAAACTCTGAAGCTTCCTTCATGCCGCGAAGACTTGCTGCCAGGATATTTTCCTGATCGATAATTTCGTGATCCATTTCCCACGTGACGTAAGAAACTTCCACACCTTTAAGATTCAGAGAATTCTTTTTTCTGAAATCCAGATTTTCAATACCGAGTTTTTTGAGAATTTTAAGTCGCTCATCTTCTGAGATTTTTTTTGAATCTTTGATTCCGCGAAGGCGCAAAAACTTTAGAAGGTTTTTCAATCCATCTGCATCTTCAATGAAAATGCGAATGGCACCAATTACAACCGGACCTGATAACGGGCCACGCCCCACTTCATCAGTGGCGATAATTTCCTGAGGGAAAGTTGGGATAAGTTTTAATTCGATCATGAGCTTTAGTCTTACCAAAACGCTCATGCTTTTTCTCATGAATTTCTGAGATGTTTGAAAAAGAAAGGCTACAAACTTTTTGAGGGACTGATATGATAAAAAAACTGGTGAGGGAAAATGCTCCTCGGCGAAAAGGGCTCCCCACCAGAACCATTCCCTTCATTCGAAGGGTGTTTTCGGGAAGCTCTATCACTTAAAAATATTATCTAGCTCTCAATTAGCCATTTTCCTCGATGATATTTCAGATTTAAAATGTGTAACCGACATTCAGGCCAAATAAAACGAATGTAGGAAAACGATTGAACGTTCTGATGACTTTCTTGATATCACTCTTGTCACCACTATCAGTGACATCTTTTAGAACATCATCCTTCACACTTGTTTCGAAAACCGGAATGTTCACGCGGAACCAGTCGATCCCGAATGTCATCCCATTGGCCCATTGCCAACGATTACCAAGACCACCCGTTACACCAAGGTTTTGAGCACTGAAACTTTGTGAATAATCGTTCGCTACGATATCACTTCCAAGACGAGCCTTGAAATCACTCAGCACAGGACCGAACATGAAGTGAAAAGAGTTTCCGACATAACGGCGGGCCTGAAGTGTGTAACGTCTTTCTTTGATGGAGCCGAGATCCACACCGATGTAGGAAGTACTGATGCTTCCTGTGGCGAACTCA
>JBEIQF010000432.1:0-2611 GCA_040376635.1 Halobacteriovoraceae bacterium | reverse complement strand
TGATCGTCCAATTCCTTCAGGCCGACTTTTTCTTTCTGATCTCAAAGTCCTTTTAGTTGTTGTAAGCATCATCGGATACGTCATTAACGTGATCTATCCAGCGGCACGATTGGAATACATCCTTGCCTTCCTTTTTACAGTGGCCATGGGTAAGTGGTTTTTCATGGAAAAAATTATTTCTTCAAATCGCCTGATTGCTTTCTTCACTCATGCACCCGTCGGAATATTCCTCTACTGGTATGCTGAAACTTATCTTCTGAATTTTTATAATGTGAACTGGGAAACAGCTGAGAAACTTTCTCTGATCGGCTTTATCGTACTTCCGGGAATTAGCTGGGAAATTCTCCGTAAAACTTATCTCCTCAGGATGAAATGCCCGGCTATCAGATCTATTCAACAATGATGGGCTTCAAAGGTTCATTACTTTTTGCTGCAGTATGGGTAGTGATAACGATCATCAATAACTTTATTCTCATAAGTTTATTCGAATCACTTGAAGTGATGACCTATCCGTTACTCATTATCAATCTCTTTCTTCTTGTCGCAATTACTTCTCATGCTTTCAAGCCACGTATTAAAAATCTCAAGCCTGTTGCCGAAGCTTACATGGCCCTTCATCTCTTGCTCCCACTAGGTGCATTGATTTATGAGGCCTATGTTTAAAGGTAAAGCTGGTTCATTACAATTCTTGAAATCACTGGGATTCAAAGTTCCGGAATTCATCGTCATCAAGCATGACGATGTCGTAAGCTGGGGTGATCAGAATAAATATGCTGAGCTCATTGATGCGCTTTCTAAGAAGAACGCCAATCTCATCCTCGGTAAAGCAGAAACCTTTATTCATTCTGTTCAGGTTCCTGACCTAAAACTCTCTACTGATAAATACTATGCTGTGAGATCTTCCGCCTCTCTTGAAGACTCTCCTGATCATTCGTTTGCCGGCATCTTTGAGACCAAACTCTTTGTGACAAAAATTCCAGAAGCGATTCAGGAAGTCTGGCTTTCTTTGTTTCAAGCTAAGGCGCTTCACTACTGCCTCGATCGCAATCTCCCGTGGTCTCATCTGCGAATGGATATTGTGATCCAGGAAATGGTGAATGGTGATAAGTCCGGCGTCCTCTTCCAGGCCGATCCTCTGGGAAAAATCGGTGAACAAATCATTGTTGCCGGTTACGGACTAGGTCAGGGAATCGTGGATGAAGAAACTGATACTGACCGCTACATCATAGAAGGTGTAGAGATCAAAGAGTCTGACATCGCTGAGAAACACACCTATCTCGCGTATGAGCATGGTGAAATTTTAAAGAATGCCGTCCCTACAGAGAAAAGCAAGATATCTGTTCTTTCCCAGAGTGAAATTGAAAAGCTCCTTACGGTTTCGGTCATTCTTTCAACACATACAGATCACTTCATGGATGTAGAATTCACTTTCATGAATAATGAACTCTACGTTCTTCAGGCGAGACCGATCACGACTCTCCCTTCAAAGAAACAGATTCATATTTTTGATAACTCAAATATTGCTGAAAACTATCCCGGCTTTTCCACTCCGCTCACTTACACAGGTCTAGCGCGTGGATATACTACGAACTTTAAAAATCTCATTCGTTTTGTTGGTTACACAGATGAAGACTGGGCTTATGTGAACAATCATCTCAATCAGCTCGTGGGCTATTGGGGCGGTCAGATCTATTACAATTTAAATAACTGGTACTCCGTTTATACTCTCCTTCCTTTCGGTGGAGAAAAAGCAGTAGCAAGTTTCAATGAGATGGTCGGCATTAATTCCGAGTCGATGATTAAAGTTCCGCATCGTTCAACCCTTAAAAAGCTAAGACTTCTCTCAAAGATCTTACCTACTTTTTTAAGCTTTCATTTCAACGCCAGCTCTCACCACAAGCGCTATAAGTCTCAATTCAAAGACCTTTACCTCCGTTTCCAGAAAGAAGCCGAAGAGGCCAAGAGTGCTTTTGAAATCCTTCACGTTGTCGATCAACTTGATAATGAATATCTCTCGATTATCAAAGTCCCTCTCTTCAATGATTTCTTTTCATCAGTACTAAACAGTACGTGCAGAAAACTCGCGAAAGACATCATTCCTGAGAATGGTGAGCAACTGTATAACGATCTCCTGAGTAATCGAGAGGACCTTGAAAGTTCACGTGCGATTTACTCTTTGATTGAACTCTCGGAGTTGATCCAGAAAGATCCTGCTCTCGAAAAATATCTAGAGACATCGATAGAACCCGATCCACGGTTTGAAAAATTCTTCATTGCACTGAAAGCACACTTTGACCGCTTCGGTGACCGTTCTCAATGGGAAATGAAGCTTGAAATGCCGACTGCCCGTGAGAATCCTGAGATCACGATCAAGCTTCTTCTTGAATACGCCCGTGCAAAAATGTCCCGTGAAGAGCAGCGCCAGAAAGAAAAAGATAAATCCGAGAAGGCCCGCAAGGAATTCTCGAAGGCAAAATTTAAAAAGCCTTTTGCTTCATTCCTCTTCTGGTTACTATTCTCAAAATGCACAGACGCCCTCGCCTTCCGCGAAGATTCACGCTTTGACCGTGTAAGGTTTAAAGGAGTTTCCAGAAAACTTGTTTTAAAACTT
>JBEIQF010000445.1:0-2436 GCA_040376635.1 Halobacteriovoraceae bacterium | reverse complement strand
TTTGGTATGATCTTCTCAGCAATCTATACTTTCGAAGGTCTGACTTTCTTCCAGCTCCTTGGTGCAAGTTCATTCTTTGCCTTTATCATCTTGTTTCTTTCGAGACAGGAATCAGGCATCACTGCCATAAGAGCACGTTAACGTTCCTTTCTTTCCAAGCACAAGCTCAGACTTCGTATTGAATGGAACAGGGTAGTTCAACTCAGTTCCGTGTCCTGCTGGCAAACCTCTTAGAACTGGGTAAGGGGCGCGTTTAGCAAATCTCTCCAAAGCTTCGCCTGTAAGATCTCTGCCATCTTTCTCAAGCCCTTCAGTGAAGTCTCCGAAGACAACGGCCTTAACACCTTTGTTGATGATTCCGGCCTGGACCATTTGCTCAAGCATGCGATCAACGCTGTAACCGCGCTCACCAACGTCTTCGATAAAAAGAATTTTATTTTTTGCCTGGAGTTCCCATTCTGTCCCAAGAGAGGACTGAATGATCCTGAGATTTCCACCAGTGATAGGGCCCTTGATCGTTTTCTCTTTTAAAGCATGATCATTCATCGGGATGAGCTTCTTAAAAGTCATTTCAGTTTTCTTTCCAAAAATAATATCCCGTAAAAGTTTTCGATCCGGTGAATTTTTAAGTTCCGGATGCATCTGACTGATCGTGCGACCATGAATGACTGGCCAGTTCCAGTGCTGGCTGAAAAATAAATGGAGAGAAGTAATGTCGCTGAAGCCAACAAAGAGCTTTGGCTTTTTAGGTGGTTTCAGTTTCAGAAGATGCGGAACAAGTCTCATCGATCCATATCCACCACGCAGGCACCAGATAGCTTTTGAATCTGAATAGAGTGCGCGCTTCATGTGCTCAACCTGAGTCATGAGAGGTGCTGAGAAGAATACGTCGGTATTCATGATGTCTTTTGGTACGTGAGGTATAAGACCGATACTCTCGACCCATTTGATACCGTCTTCAAGACGATTCAGGGGAGAGTGAGAGGCAGGAGCAATGACATCGACTACGTCATTAGGTTTTAAGATAGACCATGATTTTTTGTTCATGGTCTTATTTTAAACTTATTTAATTCCCCAAGTCTCAAAAATTTTGCTCTTACGGAAGAAGTCACGGTAGACGCAAGCACGATCATTCATGTCGAGTTCAAACGTTTTCGGGGTAATGGTAATAGTCTCTGGTCCGCCGGCTACTACAGCGCTCATCTTCAATCCTGAGCAAAGTCGTGAGTCAACATAGTCATCAATGCTTGGAACAGAGAGAAGGAGGAAGCACATTTCGGTACGTGCATAACGTTTAGATCTTGCAATAGTACCAGTCGAGTTCTGCTCTTCGAACTGGAGCTTAGAGAGAATGCGGTTAACGTTATTGCCAAAAATATCCATGAACGAATTCAGGTTTGAGATTGTGATCGGCTGAGCACGATTGATATCAGCACGAATCTGAGAAAGGTTATCAGTACCTGACATTTTTGTAAGGGTTTCCGAGAATCTTTCTGCCGCCAGAAGTTGCGCCACGATTATCTGATCCTGGTCCGGACTTGATCTCAAAAGTTCAAGAAGCGAAAGGCGCACAATCATATCAAGACGCGCTTCCATCACCACTGTCCCGTATCCCAGTTGAGCGACGTTATAAATCTCTTCAACTGTCGTCGTGTTGCTGTCAAATTCTTCTCTGATAATCGCAGATTCAGTGATGTCGTAAATGTCCTGAAGCTTCTTCAATGTATTCGCATAAAGTTTTCTGAATGCGATGTCTCTTTCTGTCGGAGGATTCGTTTCAAGGAAAGTAATGATCTTTTTCAAAGAATCCATTGGAGAAATCTTCCAACGGTTACCTGAACGGTCATAGGCACTTGATAATGTCTGAAGCGCATCTGGTTGAAGAACCTGTGTTAATTCCTGGTTCACACGGTTACGGGCCTTTCCAACCCACTCAATATACTTGGCCTTGATATTCTCAAGTTTTGGATCAAAGCCTGCTGGGCGAGTCCAGTCACTGAGTGAATAATATTCTCCGGTAGGTCTTCTGATTGAAGCGTCGTCCGGGATTCCAAGAAGGAAGAATGGTGCATAAGAAGAAGAGAAAACGTCATAGAATGGGTTCTTGAAACCAACTTCAGTTGCAGGGAGAAGTGAGCCAATCACAGAACGAGTGAAGTTCCATTTTTCATTCGGGTCAGTGTACGTTGAATAGATTTTTTTATTCTCTTCAAGTAATCCCAATCCGTAAGCTTCCATCTGACGAACATATGTTTCACGAGTGAAGACTGCGTTCTGTCTTGTGGCATCAGATGTCGTCGTAGGAGTTACACCACTTCGGATTTTATTCAGCCATTCAATAAGAACCGGAATTTCTCTATCGTTAAGACGAATCGCCTGGCCAAGACCTGTACCAAGAATCGGATGCTGTCTGTGCTCGGCCTTGAAGACGAGAAA
>JBEIQF010000414.1:0-2842 GCA_040376635.1 Halobacteriovoraceae bacterium | reverse complement strand
GCAAAAAACATCCAGGTTTTAAGAACACTTCGACATGAAACGAACCACGCTGATCACATGCATGTTCGCCTTCGTTGTCCGAAGAACGCACCAAAATGCGTGAACCTTCCTGATCCTCCAGCAGGCTCGGGATGCCCTTAATATGATCAAAGACTGGTTAGAGAAGACAATTATTGGTATGGATTTATGTCCCTTCGCAAGAAAACCTTTTCTTGAGGGCAAGATCCTGATTGAGGAGCTATCCGGAAAAGACCATGCCCAGGCGCAGGAGCAATTTCTCACGACTCTTGAAACCTTTCAGGGTCAGACTAAGTTTGAAACGGCCCTTTTGGTTTATCCGAACTGGAAATTATCTTTCAGCGACTTTTATGGTTTTTTAGAGGACTGCGAAGACCTTCTTGTATCTTTAGACCTCGATAGTGAATATCAACTGGTCGCTTTCCATCCGGAATTCTGTTTTGCGGGCCTGGAATATTCGGACCGGGCCAATCTCGTGAACTCTTCACCCTACCCATTGATTCATATTCTAAAGATTAACGACCTGGAACTCCTGAATTTAAGCACCAAAGAGGCCGAGGCGATGAGTTTTGCGAATGCAAAAAAACTCGAATCGCTCAGTGATGCCCAAATTAAAGATCGTTTTCCCTGGAGATAAAAGCTCCGAAACTCTTGCCACAAATTCAACCGAATTGTTATTATAGCCTCCAATGAAACATACCCTCTTTTTCACTCTCATACTTTGTTTAGTATCGCTCCCACTTTTCGCACAAAATCTGTACGAAACAAGAGTGGCGAGCATTTTCATTTCAGAGCAATTTATTAACGAGCAAATTAACGGACATCTTGCAAAATCTGATCTTGTGAGAAACCTCAGGATCAAACTAGATCCTGCGACAAAAAAAATGTTTCTTCATGGTGACTTCCAGTTACCTCTCGATGACATCAGAGCGATCGGGATAGAAAGAAATCTCGCAACGTTTAAGTTTCAGCTTTCGATCCTTCCAAGAATCAGTCAGCAAAAACAACTGGTGCTTGAATTCCCTATTTCTGAAACTTATTTCTATCAGGCCAATTCAAAGAATCCTAAAAGAGACCGTGTGGTGATCCCTGTTCAGCTTTTATCGCTGGGCCTTGCCTCAACCCGCGGATATCTTGCTGCTCTATCAGGAGACTTTACGAGCTTTGACAGAAAAACCGCCAAGCTTCGCGCTCTCCTGAAAGGCGTGAAACAAACTCTTCAGAATGAGAAGAATCCGGACGCCCGAGAAGTTCTGGAAAGTGAGAGAAAGTCACTTGAGCTTCAGATTGCCTCAGCTGAACTAGAACGATCGAACTTTGCGCGCACTTCAAAGACTCTCAATACAATTTTCGCTTTCTCTGGAGAAAAAGACTTCAACCTGAATAATGAGATCAAAGCTCAGGGTAACGTCATCATGCTCAAGCTGAAACTCAGTAAGCTTGTTCCTTACCTGAAAGACATTGAGCTGGGAGATCTTCGCCTCGGAAATAACAATCCTGATAATTCTGGCGAGAACTTCCTTATCTTCGATATCAATACTCTTGTGACTGAAGCTCCTCAACCGGTGAAAAGAACGGCCCGCAAGCCTATTCATTATGATGTCCCACCTTCACTCATGATTCGTCTGAGCCAGGATCTCTTTACGAGTAAACTGATCGTCGATAAAGAGAAGGAGAAGTTAGGCTCAACTGTGAAGGATTTTAAAATCAAATTCAAGGACGGCGGGATTCACATCAGCGGGAAAGTGCATAAGTTCTTCTGGGACGTTCCTTTTCAGGGACTCATCGATTTCGTTTCAACTGGACCCGATGTTTTTGAAGTACGTCTTCGAGAACTTGAAGTGATGAAAATGGATTTGAAGTTCCTCACTCCACTTGCTCTCGCAGCAGTGAAGAGCCGATTCAAGAAGGCCCTCAAAGGTATCGGCAAATACAAATACCTCGGCAACAAAGATCAAAGCCGTGTTTTACAAATTACAATCAAACCAGAAAAACTGATTCCTGCGCTTCCGGACTTCCACCTTGTCGGTGTAGATGTTCGTGACCGCAACTTCATGTTAAAGATCGGTCGGATCGACCAGAGTAAAAAATGAATAAAGCCTATCGCAGAAGTCTCAACACACTGATGGAATACTTTGACCTCGGCCCGACCGTGGCCCTCACGATTCTCGTGGTGTCTGCGACGATTATTTTCACGGGGATTTTCTTTTTCATTAAAAGCGCACCACCTAAAGAACTCACGTTCATTTCGGGTCCTGAAGGAAGTATCTTCCATGGAATCGCCCAGAAATATCAGAAGGCCCTTAAACTTCATGGCATCAAGGTCAATATTCTTACGTCTTCTGGTTCAATAGAAAATCTGAAAAGAATTTACGTGAAAGATCAAAAAGAAATCGATCTGGCCTTAATTCAAACAGGCAGTGAAGAAGAAAACAAGAAATACAGACGCATCGTCACTCTTGGTGGAATCAGCCATCAACCGTTATTTTTTTTCTACAGAGGAAAAGAAACTGAACGTCTTGCTGACATGAAAAATAAAAACATCGGAATCGGACTTGAAGGTTCAGGAGCACGTAAACTTGCGCTCAGACTTCTTAAACTCAATGGCATTGAAGAAGGTCCACATCTTCATACAGTCGAAGGTGAATCCGTTGTTACGGCCCTTGTGGAGAAAAAAATTGATGGTGCCTTCCTCATGGGTGAAGATGCCTCAGTGAATGTGTTGAAGAAACTTCTCAACTCGGAAGATATTCGCCTGATGAACTTCAGAAATGCTGATGCTTATGTCAGAAAAGTCGACATTCTCCACAAGCTTACTCTTCCT
>JBEIQF010000484.1:0-1986 GCA_040376635.1 Halobacteriovoraceae bacterium | reverse complement strand
TGCAGGATCAGAAAATAGACTGCGTCTATCCCAGTAATCGATCACAGCATATTGCCAGTAGTATGTTCCCTCTTTCGCATTCAACCATTCAAAGTGTTTTGTCTGAAGTTGTTCTTCAAAGAGAAGATCTTTAAGTTGTTCATCACGATAGATACGAACGACGTACCCTTTTGCTTCTTCCTTCACAGGAAGATCAATTTTGATCAGACCTTTGAGTTCATCTGCGTGAGCAGAAGAAATCACGAAATTCAAAAGTTCATTGAAGAAAGTTGTCTTCACCGGAATTTCTTCAAGAGGCACTTCAAGATCCGGAAGTTTCTCCGGCTTCTCAGGGGCAGGCACCGGTTCGATAATAACTTTCTTCGGCTCACTCACATTGTAAGAACCATCGGCCTGATATTCACGGCTTCGCCAGTAATAAGAACCCACTTCAGGAATATTAACTTTCGCCGAATTCTTCGCATCGATTCGTCGGACAATCTTTTTGAAATCAGGATCTTTAGCAAGTTCAAAGACACTGTTCGATCCGCTTTTTGTTTCCCAATTGAACGTGACACTTTGATCAGGTTTTGTGAGCTGAATACGCTGGATACCCTCTTCACTCTTTTTGTCAGAAAGATCTTCAATCGTGAATGTCTTCCATTCAGTCCATTCGCTTGAACGAAGATGCGTATCGACCGAGCGGACTCGCCATGAATACGTACCGCCAGCAGTTGCAGTGTAAGTTGTAAAAGTAGCATCCACTTTCTGAGTAGAAACTTCCCCGGCCGGATTTTTTATTTCAAGTTCAACATTTGATGAATTTTTCCAGAGAAGTTCAATCTTCTCGTTTGGCTTTTCATAGGTCTGGTATTCCACTTCATGAGGAATGAGATCCGTAGGAATTTCTGGCTTTGGAATGAACTTCAAAGTTAAGACCTGCCACTCAGACCATAATGCTTCAGGACGCTTTTCATCCTGAATCTTCACTCGCCACTGGAATGGTTTCCCAGAAGACACATTCACGAATGCTGATCCACCACTCACCATGTAGTTTTTAGATTCACCATCATTCGTTTCAATCTGGTAATTGAGATTGCCTTCATTCTTCCACTGAAGGAGAACTTTGGTATCTGCATCTTCCAGCACCGAGACTTCTTCATTGTTTTTCGGGCGTAGGATGACGGGAGCTGCTTCTTGAATGATTCTAAATGTGCTGATGAGAGACGTGCCTTTATCATTCTCAACTTTGTAGTAATAAAGCCCGGACGCCAACTCTGCTGAGACACCTGAAGCTCCAGAGACAGAAATTGGATTACTAAAATTTTGTTTTTTTGAAATGATAACCGTACTTTCTTCAGCAGGTTCCCAACTGAACACAACTGGCGTCGGAGAATTCACCACATAACTGATTGAGCTTTTTTCAGGTGAAATAGTTTTATAATAAATCGCTTTCTTCGTGATCTTATCACCCGTGATCTCAAGCGCAGTCGATGAATCGAGACTCTCACTCACACCCGCAGCTTCCACTTTCACTTCACCATTCAGCACGCCGATCTCACCCTTGTCGTCCTGCATGTTGATCTGGATATCCGCATTCTTACCGCTTACTAAATAATCTTCACCATTCATCTGAACTTTAAGCGGCTTATCACCTTCAAGTTTTGCGCGGATAAAGCCTTTGGATAAATCCATCGACTGCTCTTTGCCGGCCGAACGAAGTTTTACGAGTGAGTTTTCTCCAATCTCAAGAGCAGAACCTTCGTTGAACGCAACTTCAGCACTTGAATCTGAATCGGTGTAGATCAATTGATTTTCTGTGAGTTCATTTCCGGAAGATGCATCTCTCCAGTCAAGAGACATCGCACTCTTGGTTTTTACAACGGACAATGTGCTGGTGAGAGTTCCGAGTTTTAAACCAGAATTATTTTCATTTCCGGAAAAGAATAATTGATAAGAACTGATCAGTATCAGTAGCGCTCCAAGGGAGAGCAGGATTCTATCAAC
>JBEIQF010000330.1:0-3708 GCA_040376635.1 Halobacteriovoraceae bacterium | reverse complement strand
TTTTGTGTCATGACAAGAATGGCATCCTGAAGAGTTGCTGATTCGGAAATTTCAGGACAGTCTTTTGCCGTGATCATCAGACGATCAACAGTAAGAGAAAGAGATTTTCCAAGCAGACCCGCAGGATGGTTAACGGCGAATTTTTCTTTTGAAACACCCATCACGTTTTCATAAAGCACGGCCATAGCATCACCCATTGCTAGTGCAACAGTTGTACTTGTTGTTGGTGCAAGATCATTGATACAAGCTTCTTTTTCAACAGAAGCATCCAAGACGATTCCTGATTTGTGGCCGATTGGTGAATCAACCTTACCAACAAGAGCAATAATTCTTTCTTTGGGAATCTGAACATAAGGAAGCATGTTCAGAAGCTCTTCAGTTGTTCCAGATTTTGAAATCAGGACGATCGCATCTGACTTTGTCACACGTCCAAGGTCGCCATGCATGGCCTCAGTTGGATGAAGGAAAAAACTTGGTAGCCCAAGTGAAGAGAATGTAGCTGCGATTTTGGTTGCGATATGACCTGATTTCCCGACGCCCGAAATGATTAAACTGCCGCCAGTTGCTGCCAGGAGTTCATACACGCCAACCAAAGATTTGGCGGTTTCATCGCTAAATCTGGCCGCTGCGAGCTCGAGGGCACGAGCTTCGTCTTTCAATACCTGGGAAAACAATGTTTTATGGTCCATTCACCTATCCAAATCGTTTCTTTTTATTTGATTCATTGATAACATAAAAGTCATGACAAAAACATCACGATGATGTTTTTGCACCGGCTCAGCCGGCCCGAAGGGTAGATGCCCAAGGAGGGGCAGCTATGAAATTATATCTCCTAATCACTTCGATGCTTTTTTTCAGCGGCTGCGCCAGCTATGAAAAGTTCCGTCAGGTGACTGAAGAGCTCGAAATCCCGACCAAAGTCTATCGTGCTGACTACAACCAGACATGGCAGGCGGTTATTCAGGTCATGCGTAAATTTGATATTGCACAACAGAACCAGGAAGCTGGTTTCATCAAAACTCGCTGGATGGACAATACTCTTGAGGTGAATTTCACTGATTCATTCGGAACTTCAGATGCGGTTAAAGCAGCTAAATTCAAACTCGTTGTGAACGTCGTGAAAGGCTTCCGTGCCTCTCGTGAGGTGACCAAAGTGACAATCTACAAGCGCCAGCTTGTTGAGCAGGATTTCCTTCAGGGTTGGAAAGAAGTGACGACTGACGGTATTACCGAAAAGACTCTTCTCTATAGAATTGAACGTTTGATTGCGACTGATAACAAACTCAAAGAAATCGACAAGGCCCGCGAGAAAGAACAGCTCGAGAATTCAGGCCTCTAAAATTAAATCTTCTTCGAATCAGTTAATGCAACTTTAGACCAGAACTTACGTCTCTGTTCAGTTGAATTAGGTGAAACTTCGCCAGTGATCTTCTCAAGCGAATAATCAAGATCATCCATCAGATCCTGGTACTTCGGCTTTTGAATCAATTTAGCGAGTGGCTTTTGAGCTTCTTTGTAATTTACGTCACCAACTGTACGGATGATGCTTCTCACGATCGATGTCCTCTTACGGGCACCTTGAGCACCAGTATAGTTTGTCTGATCGTACATCATGCTCCAGACTTCAGGAGCAAGTTTTGTGATTTTCATCTGCGAGATATTATCAAGCGCCTGCACTCTTACAATAAGTGAAGGGTCTTTGAGGCATTTTGAATAAACAGCGTGGTACTCAGCTTGTTTCAGTCCAAGGAGCGCCTTAAGAGCAGCAACTCTCATCATCCAATGAGGATGATCAGTGAATTTAGCAATGAATGGAGCTGATTTTGTCCCCATGATCTGAGCGAGGAACATCGTCGCGTGCCAGCGATTCTGTTCCGGATATTTACTCTCTTTCATGACTTTGATTAGGATAGGAACAGCTTTTTGTTTATGTTTGAATGCGTTTCTTTTCAACATGGCCTGAAGGCCAGGAGTTCTTGCATCCATCGTGAACATATTCTCAAAACGCTCAAGAGAAACGACATCTTCTTTAACAAGACTGAGGTTCTTCCCGTTTGGATCTTTCAGTAACTGGATTTTCTTTTCGGAAACCGCGGCAAAAGAAAGTGTAGAGATTCCCATGAAGCAGATGAGAGAAGCTAATTTCACTTTTTACCCCAGCATTTTTTCAAACTCTGAAAGAAGATCTTCAGGAGTTTTTTCTGTTTTAGGTTTATTGTCCTGACCTTCTGATTCAGATGGTTCATTCATTTCGTTCATTGCTGCAAGCATTTCTGCTTCAGAGTTATCGACTTCTGGTTCAGGTGATGAAAGTTCTTCAGGACTTGAGAGGAAATCTTCAAGTGCCTGGTTATCATCAGTAGAGGCTGAACTTGATTGTCCAAGATCTTCGAGAAGATCTGAGACATCAGCTTGAGAGAGAATGTTATTAGGATCAATTGCTTTGGCCTGAGGTGCAGCTGGAGCAGCTCCGCCCTGGGCAGCGAGCGAACGTTTCAGTTGCTCATTTTCCTGTTGGAGACGCTTAAGATTAGCAAGGTCATCAGAGATAATTTCAAATTCTCTCAAACGATCACGAATTTCATCTCTTTCTTTTGTGACCATCTGAAGTTCTGATTTAAGAGCGGCATCACCACCGCCACTCGCTCCACCATTTTTAAGCTGAGCAAGAAGAGCTTCAAGTTCTTTGATTTTACTTTCAGCAGATGAAAGATTGTTCTGAGATGAGCCTAATTTTGTTTCAAGCTCACGCTGAGAACCATTAGCAGATGAAAGTTGTGCTTCAAGAGAAGCGATAAGAGCTTTTTTCTGATTGATATCTTCAAGTAGTGCTGTCGAAGGAGCACCATTCAATCCCATGCTCTCGCCGCCCATAAGATTCGTAAGTGGCATCACAGATGGAACACCATTTGTCTCAAGACCGCCGCCGCGGAATAAAGAAGATTTAAGAGCTGTAGAATTCTGAATGATACTGTCTAAATAATTTTTTACAACGTTTGCTGGAATGGCGTGTTTTAAGTTGTGATATTTTCTTCGATTAGAAAACCATAACCATAAAAATAGAGTTGAAAGTATGACGAGGAAGCCGAACTGAATGACCAATAGTTCAGGCCCAAATTTGTCCATGTAATTAATAACGGAATCGAACACAACCCCTCCGTGGATATAGTTCAGAACAGGTAATAAAATTACCTGCTGCTTCCATTATCTAACCCATCAGAATTTCTGTCAAAGTAAAGTAAAGGATTACTTATTGAGGATGTTAAGAAGAGGTTTATAGAGGGCCGGATGAGCTGTGAGAACTGATGTGCAGAAGGGATGATATTTCTCCCCGGCAATATTTGATATTTTCACTCCAGCTTCTTCGCAAATGAGTCCAGCGGCCGCCATATCCCAAGGCTGGAGACGATATTCCCAGTAAGCATCAAGCATTCCTGCAGCTACATAGCTCATTTCAAGGGCCGCACTACCGAACCTTCTCATCGCTCTGACTTCCGGAAAACTCTTCAAGAGATCCTTCTCTACACGCTTACTGGTCAGATTAGCTGACAAAAGTGCTTCTTTAAAAACTTTCTTTTTCGAGTTCGCTTTGAGCTGAATCCGGACCTCTTTGTCCCCGATCATACGGACAAGAAATGCCCCTTTTCCCTTAATCGCATAGAAAAGTTCGCAGTTCACCGGATTGTAAACGACCCCGGCAAGTGTTGT
>JBEIQF010000023.1:0-17885 GCA_040376635.1 Halobacteriovoraceae bacterium | reverse complement strand
CATGCGATCATCGTTGTTCATCGAGATCAACATATCAGCGAGGGCCTTGATCTCTTTTCTGAGATTGATGAGGATCTGAGCATTCTGTGGATCGTAAGATGAATAAACGGCAATCGCGATATCAATGATGATGGAAGAAAGCTTCTGCATTTCCTTAATGTCATCACCGTCAGATTCAATGATTCCGTAATCTATGATCAGGTGGTTTTCAGGTTTTTTAGCAGGCACCCCAACTAAAGGGAAAATAGCGCGGTCGATTTCATTAAAGAAGAAACTCTGACCAGAGCTTAAGCCTTTATAGATCGAAGAGACTTTACCAGTTGGGATTACACCATCAGTGATGAAGAAATAAGTGTAGATGTCATCGCGGAACCAATTGTCAGACTCATCATTAACCTTAAATCTGAAAGCATGAACGGCCATTTCCGGAACTTCAGCGTTTGTCTTCTGAGGATTTTTCACCCAGCGATCAAATTTATCATCAGCACGAAGCGGCCACGAAGAATTTTTGTTGTGAATTCTTTTTTCAAGAACAGCTGGATCGATTTTATTTTTCTCAAGGACTTCTAAAGCTGCACGGATATCTGGTCGTACATAGAGACCGTTATCACCGCTGATATAGAGCTTTGAAGCTTCAAGAAACACGGGAATGATTTTTGAGGTATCCGCAAGAAGTGAGTTTGCGAAGAGTAAACCTAGTACGATCCATTTCATGCTATATCCCCTTTAATTGTAGGAAAATGATAGCATCAGGGTACTAGCGTGACGATAAGAAGTAAGCGAAAGTAAGCTTAAGAAGCCTTTTTCGCGTTTTTTATTTCAGGATAGAAATCTTCTTCGTATTCACTCTTATATTTGAGGAAGATTTGATAGTTGCCGAATTCGACTTCGGACATCATTCCAATCTGCTCGTCGAGCGACTTTCTGAAGCACATGTCGATAAAGTTCAGGTGAAACGGATCAAGATCTGTGAAGAAATCTTCCGTAAGAGGAACTGTTTTCAAGAGATCTTTTAAGCTTTTGGCATGGTACATAACCACTCCTTCCGTTAATGTCTTATCGGTTTTTGTCGTGCTGAGTTGAATTGAGTTTGCAAAAAGTTTTCGACGCAAAAACTAACGCTTATGATATGAATAAGAGTGAAAGCATCAACCAATTTCTTGAGTAAAAAAGTCGCTTATGACCGAAACATGGCAGAACATCCTGATCGAAATCGGACTCTTCATTATCCTGGGTGTGCTTTATTATTTTTACCAGAAAAGAAAAATCGTGAGCTACGAAGAGAACAAGGCCCCACTTATCATGGGATTCATTCTTCAAAGTTGCCTCACTGAAAAGACTGAAACTGCTCAACCTGAACTCGATTCAGTCATTGAAGCCCTTGATGATTATCTTCACAACCGTTCGTCCACTCCTCCTAGTGCCCTTCTCAGAATTTTTATGAATTCTCCTCAATGTTCCAGAGAGCTCAGTGACATCATTCGTGAAGGCCTGAATGAAGTGGAAGAATCTGATGGTAAAAAATAATTATATTTCTCCCAAGGGTCATCAAAAACTGATTGATGAACTTGATCAACTCGTAAAAGTTGAAAGACCTGAAGTGACTAAGCTCGTTCAGTGGGCCGCCAGTAATGGAGACCGATCTGAGAATGCAGATTATCTTTATGGAAAGCGCCGCTTGCGTGAGATCGACCGACGCATTCGTTTTCTCTCTCAGCGACTGGATGCTGCAATTGTAGTTGACCCGACAAAGATCACCTCTCAGAAAATTCAATTTGGTGCTACTGTCGTGCTCGCAGATGAGGAAGGCCTCCAAAAGACTTTCACGATCGTCGGAGTTGATGAGGTCGATACTGCAAAGGGTCGCATCAGCTGGCAATCTCCTATTGGAAAAACGTTGATCGGCAAATCTGTCGATGAAGAAGTACTCGTCAAAACGCCTTCAGGCGAATTAACCTACGAAGTAGTATCTATTGTTTATAAACCAATTGAGTGAGGTCTTATGAAATCAATTTTTCTAATGGCAATCATGATGTTTTCTTTCTCCGCTTTTTCGGCATGGAACGAAGTTGAATGTACCGGCCAGACTGCTGGCAAAACTTTTTCAGTCGACGTTGAACAAGCTTTCCCAAATGGATCATTCTGGAAACGTGCACAGCTTACTGTCGTTGAAAACGGTGCTGAACAGACTCACGACTACCAGGTGAGCACACGAGTGACTCCGGGCTTCAGCCGCGTTACTTACATGGCGGGCGGGATGAGACTTGAAGTTGATTTCTGGCCTGATCAGCGTCCTCGTTGGGGCTGGACTTACCGTGGAACACTTCAGAGTTCTGCTCTCGGGAATCAATATATTCAGGGGCTTAATTGCCGCTTCCCAAACGCTTTTTAAAGATTTTATTAACCGCTTACATTCAGTAGGCGGTTCTTTTTTCCTCTCAGTAAATTTACTCAAATCCGATTAAAATATAAGCATTAACGCTCTAAGGGAGTTTATGCTCAAATCTATTTTATTAATCGCAGTTACTGTATCGGCCTCAGCATTCGCACAGACTTTTGATAAGACTGAAGAACTCAATGGAGTTTCATTGAAGTCCGGAAAGGAATCATCAATCCGCTCATATGTTGGATCGACTGAAAAAACTTTTCCATACCCTGCTGCGATTGTCAAAAAAGGCATCACTAACTTCACTGATAAATGTAACAACGACTACAAAAGCAAACGTAAATTTACAGATGAAAAAGCAGACTGCAAGTATCACAATGATCACCTCGTTGAATCGTTCCTTGTGACTGGGCTTCGTGAGATGGAACACTTTAAGAGTTTCTCTGAAGTCTATCTTGTAGGAAGACAGGTTTATAACCGCGGTGCTTTTGGTTATTATGAAATGGTTCAGGTCGCAGAAGGCATGAACGAAAAGAAACAAAAAACAATCACGATCACTTTGAAGATGCTTGATGATGCAGAGGTCAGACTCTTTACGACTCCAAAATTTTCAAGAGATTCTGCGTTTGATAAAAGCTTCGCCTCTTTTGTCCTGACTGAAATTTCCCCTAACCAGACTCACATGGCGTACGAGTATTCTGCTGAGACTGATCACTGGATCCTTAATAAAGAAGTTTCAGTTCCTCAGGTGTTTGCTTCAATCAGTAAGAGTATCAATGATTTAGTGAATACTGTAGAAGCAGCTTCAGCTGTTCAGAAGCGTGAATTGGCCTCTAAAGAATAGTCTTTAAGCGCCAGTTTGTGATACAAACTGGCGTATGAAATTCCTCCGGACATACATAGAAATCTCAAACATCTGCAATCTGCAGTGTACGTTTTGTCCTGAAGTGGAACGCGATAAAAAGATTCTCTCAACTGACGACTTCCGTAAAATTCTAAAACAAGTTCTCCCTCACACTGAACAGATATGTCTTCACCTCATGGGTGAACCTCTAGCCCATCCTGAGTTCCCACAGATCCTTCGCATCTGTGAAGAAGAAGGTGCTGTCATTCATCTCACAACGAATGGAACTTTTCTTTCGAAGTATGGCTTTGATACTTTCTTGAAATCAAAGGCGATAAGGCAGATCAATTTTTCCATTCACAGTTACAAAGATAATTTTCCCGGTCAGGATATCCGCCCATACCTTTACGACATTCTCGCTTTCTCCAAAGAAGCGTTGGTCGAGAAGCCTGAGCTTTATATCAACTACCGTTTGTGGAATATGCTACAGACAAGAGAAGCACTCAAAGAGAATCAGGACATCATTGATTACGTCTGTGAATTTTTCCAGGTACCGGTGAATGAGAATGTTGATGTCTCTTTCAAGAAAAGTAAGAACGTAACCGGAAGAGTTTATTTTCATTTCGACAGCCGCTTTCAGTGGCCTAGTTACGCTGATCCTGAACGTGGAGACAAAGGTTTTTGTCACGCACTCTCTCAGCAGATTGGAATCCATGCTGACGGTACGATCGTTCCTTGTTGCTTTGATAAAGAGGCCGGCATTCCTCTTGGGAACATCCTCGAACAATCCTTTGAAGAGATCCTTGCCTCTCCAAGATTAGTAGCTATGAGTGAGGGATTTAAAAAGAATCTCCTCGTAGAAGAGTTATGCCGCAAATGCACCTACATCACACGCTTTGATAAGAAAGTCCGCCCCCACACTGCCCCTGTATAAAATGAGAAAATAATAACTTTTTTGTTGAACTACGGAAAAAGTACGCCTATACTGATTTTAACTACGGAAAAATTACGGAGTCATCGTATGGCACTCACAAAAAAACAAAAAGACGTTCTAGATTTCATCACTGGCTATGTAAGAGAGAATGGCTACTCTCCTACTCAGAAAGAGATCCAGGAAAACTTTGGTTTTAAATCATTGGGTTCAGTTCAGGACTACATCAAGTATTTAACTGCTGGTGGTTACCTCAATAACGATTCACACTCTGTTCGTGGTTTGATGCCTTCAACTGTTCAACAAAACTCTGAGGACATTCCTCTTCTTGGTAATATTGCAGCTGGTACTCCGATTGAAGCAATCGAGAACACAGATATGATCAGCGTTCCAGTTCATATGCTCGGCCGCGGCCAACACTATGCTCTTAAAGTTAAGGGCGAATCTATGATTGAAGAAGGTATTCTTTCTGGTGATATCGCGATCATCAAACACTCTACTCATGCTGATAACGGTCAGATCGTTGTTGCTGTTGTAGATAATGAAACTACATTAAAAAGATATTTTAAAAAGTCTAAGCAGATCGAACTTCACCCCGCTAACAAAACAATGAAACCCATCATTGTGAAAGACAAAGAGTGCGAGATTAGAGGTCTTCTGGTTGGATTGATCAGAACTTACTAAGCACGATTACCAAGACATTTAGCACACACATTTCGCTTAACATTATTCGTCAAGGAGGACGTTTATGCTGGCACACGCACGCACTCACCATTTGAACGATGCTGAACTATTCTCAAAGATCCAGGCAGAGCTTGTGAATCGTTACAGCGTAGATGACAAACTTGCTTCTGAAATGGCCTGGGATTTTCTTGAAGTCCTGTCCGCAGTGGACGGCGACATCGATATCTTCGAGAAATACTTTCTGCACTAAGTAGTTCTCTTTAAAAAAAACTAATCAGATGAAGTTAACTCCTCGTGACGAATGTCACAGGCCCGGATAGCTACGTCTTTTTTTTTACACACACACGACGAGAGGTAATTATGGTTACAGAACAAGACCTTTGGATCAGCAAATCTTTTCTTATCCTGATTGGAAGCTTTATTATTTTTAGTTTGGTTGGAGTCGTTTAACACTCAAATGGCCCTGATGAAAAATCAGGGCCATTCAAATTATCTCGTCATTCTTTCGCCGATAATAATCTTTAGAGCATTGTATGAATAAGTACGTTTGAGAGTTCTGATTTCAGCACTAAGTCTTTGAGCATCTGATCCACCACGACCGCTATCTGCAATCTTCTGGTCAATCAACTTCTTCACATCTTCATTCAAAGCTTTATAATCAATTACAATTTCTTTCTCTACTTCTTTACCGTTCTCAACAACCTTGTATTTATAGATCATTCCAGAATTTCTCATTTTAATAAGAGTCTGAACGTCTGGTTCCGTTTCTAGGAAGCTAAGAATTTCATTACTTAATTCAGTAGATTTAATTTCAAGAGATCCATTTCTAGCCTGGGCAGAAGAAATCACAACAGGATCAGTCGAAACAACTTCATTACCTGATTGAGTGCCGTTTGCAAGTTCCGAACGAAGGTTGTTAAGTGCCGTTCTTTCGCTTCCTGAACTACCTGCAGTTCCACCATTGTTATTACCACTGAAAGCTCCAGAGTTTACTCCTGAAGATTCACCTGCGCCGGAAGAAACAGAAGCGATATCTCTAGAACCGCGACCAGATGAACGTGGATCAGAATCTTCTTCTTCATCAAAAGAGGCCGTGACGTTGGCAGCAACGGCTTGTGATCTTCTTTCTTCGAGGTCAGCAATTTGCTGTTCCATCTGTCTTAGTTTTAGTTTTTCATTTTCTGTAGCAAGTTTTAAAAGCTCTTCACGGTTTCTTTCACTCTCAGCACGTAATCTCGCAAGATCAGCAATCTGACTGTCATCAGCACCTCTCATCAAGCGATCAACATTTTCCTGATTCTCTCTGTTGCTAAGGAATTCGCGAAGCTCAGATCTGTGATCTTTTTCCTGAATTGATCTAGAGGTATTTTGTTCAGGGGCCACTTGTGAGGCATAGTTGTTAGCGAAAGGTGCTGCCATTGGTGCCATCTGATCAAACTGAACCATTTGAGAAGCTGGCGTCACTCTTTCTTCACGAGCGACAGAAGCTTGAATTGAATTTTTTGAAGGGTCATTTGCTTCAGGTTTGTAAAAGGATACTTTTTCTGATTCTTTTACATTAAATTGGCTACCAAATGAATCGTTATCGATACCACGACGATTACGATACCCTTCTTCGGCCGCCTTCGCGATGAATCTTTGTGTATTAGCATCACCTTGCTGACCATTTTGAAGCATAATTTTTGAGAACAGGTTTTTATGTTTCGTAATATCTTTTTCAGCTAATCTTTCGAGGATATCAGATTTACGGTCAGAATCCTTAAGCATTAGTTCTTCAAAGGCCCCTTCACCACTGTTCATACTTCCGTCTCTGCAGATAGCAAGGTCACTAACAAGAAGGTTATTATCGCCTTCTGAAGCTTTAATGAGGTGTCGAAGCTCATTTTTACTAATGCTTGAGATGAGATCAGAATCTTTTGTACAGACGACCTGTGCGAGATCAGATTTTAATCTTTCACAATCAGCTGCAAATTTTCCTTTCATCAAATTCTCAGTTGATTCCAGTGAATCAATTGCTGAGTTAGATCTATTTTTAATTTTCTCAGCTGTTTGTTTGAAAAGATCATTGTTTCTCATGAGATTTTCAAATCCAGGGTGAGCAGTCATGGCGAAATCAATAGCACCGAAGATCGTTGCAATACCCGTTTGAGAATCTGTGAATTTATTTGAAATTTCATCAAATCTCGCCTGACCTAGCACTTCTTTATTCGAATATCTATTGAGGAACCTCTTACTATCAGTTCTTAATTGAAGAGAGACATAGTTCATTAAACCTTCATAAGGAGTTTTTGCCTCTGTCATGATAGATTCAACGGCTCTTCTATCTTTCAAAATTTCAGCAATCATGTTGTCAGCAAAACGAATGTTCAGGTCATTTTTAACGATACCATTTCTGATGATGTCATAATCGTCACGCTTGAACTTTCTTCCATCCTGACTACTATTAACCATGACTTGTTCAGTAAGCTTGTGAATGTAGTTCATGCCATTTGCTTTCTGGCCAAGCATTGAAAAAATACCATCCATCTTTTTATCAAGTTCAACATCCGTCAGAGATCTTCCACATTTGGACTGGATAGCAGCTTTGAAGTCTGATTGTTTTGTACAAAGAAGTTTTTCGGCTTCCCTGGACTGAGTAACTGGATCAGCACCAAAAACATGCTTAGAATTCACACTAAAGAAACGAACATCTTCAACGTGGGCTGCATAGTTATTGATAAACTTTTTACCAAATGTTGAGATAATAATATCTCGCATTTTCTTTTTCTCTTGGCCCAATAATCCCTGACGAGTCAAAGGATCGGGATATTCTTTTTCAACTTTGTTCTTAATACAATTACAGTGCTGGTAATCACCAACGAGAGGAGCTTTGTTCATTGTCAGCATGGGTGGAATTGACATGATATCTTTAAAATCAACAACACCCGGAAGAGCACAAGTTTCGGTTTCACTAAGAGCTTCACAAGTAGTCAACTCTGATTTATGACCATCGTCTTCAGTCGAATCATGAGAAATGGCCGAAAAAGCTTCTTCATCACGAAGTGCTTTCGAATCCTCATTCAGTTCTACGACATTATATAATCCTGAGCCAATAGCTTCACCAGAGATACCTCCAGAAGTCCCACCACCAACTGCAGTTTCACCACCTAATCTATTTTGACTTCTTCCATTACGATTACGTGAACTATCTCTGATCGAATCTCGAGATTGAATAACAAGTTGACGGTTACATCCAGAAATTGCTTTTTGTTTATCGTTATCATTGAGTGAGCGAGCAAGTGTCGTTTCTAAAATTAGTTTGCTGAGATCGGTAGCACCCTGTCGATCGATATCACTTCTTGCGATGATGCTAATTTGAATCTGCGCATCAGTTCTGTTGGCCTCTAACTGTTCAACAATGAAGGCACAGATTTCATCCTTCCTTGCTTGCGCGATAGAGGGAACTGCTAACAACAATAATAAGAAAAATTTGTTCATAAACATCCGTGGATTATCCTCCGTACTCATCGGTAATCTTAAGGTTTAATTTAGAACAATGCACAAAGACTATATAACCATAGGAAATAGTAGGTTTCTTAAGAAAAAGTTAATGGGTAAGACCCTGAATTTGGGTGCCTCTTAAAAGAGGTAGGCCTCAAGAAGTTCCCTAGATAGACTCATGTTTTGGAAGTGTTTCTTAAGAAAGAAATGTTTGATCACAATGTGGTTTTTAAAGAGAACTCCTGCGACCACATCTTTGATAATAATAAGTTTAGCGTTGTCCGGATAAAATGATTTCCATTCCATATTAGAGAGAGCATCGACTTCAGCAAAATGCTCTTCAGTAATGTCGGCGAATTGAATACCCAGTTTTTTTACGGTGAAACCATACGGACAATGAAGACAGGCGGCCTTACAGCATGTTCCTCTATTCTTAAGAAACTTGCTGGTAAATACCGTATATCCTTCAGGTGTTAAATAAGAGAGTTCGTTGTCCATAAACTGCATTATAATCAATCCATGTTCATAATGCTTCTTCTATTTTCTGGTCTTGTATTCTCTGAGGATATGTCCTCTGAGAAATATTGCTTTAGCAGTTCCCCTCTCGTGGCCCAGAAAAAAATTTCAGCGATCCTTGTTCCCAGTGATGTAGTGACTGTTGATGAAAACTGTCTTGTGATTCAAATGCGTCCTCACCGTCGAGAACTCATACAAAAATACGTTCTCTCCTCTATTCCTGGAGCGAGTGTCAGTTTTTCCAGTGAAGATCTTCGTCGCGAGCCATGCAAACTTAAAGTTGAAAAAATCAAAAAGAAGACTGCTGATAGCACGGAGGTTGGACTCAATAATCAGACTCCTTCCGTGTCGCGAACTGATTCTCTCAGTACTGAAAATGAAACTATGGATATTCAGACATTAAAAGATTTCGAATTATCCGTGGATCAAAGTCAGATCAAAGGCACATGCCGCTATATCAATCAGAACCGCTATGAAATCTCTCTCGAGGTGCGGAAAAATCCTAAACCAATTGTTCCAGTAAATCTTCCACCCGGCACCATTGTTGTCCTGAATCAACCTCCTCCTGATCAACAAACCAGCTTATTACAAACTCAGATTCAATTAAGTCGAGGCGAGAGAATTGATCTTGGCGGCGTTATCAAAAACACGACCGGTAAAAGACATGATGTGGATATTAATCCTTCTTTAAATATTGAAACATCAGATCAAGATTCGACTGAAAAAGTTTTTCTTAGCCTGCAATAGCCCATTCGATGCGCGTCTTACAGATTCTTACATCAACAAAACACAGTTAACTGCGAGTTTTTACAGAACTTACAAAGTCTAACATTTGCATTCTGTCAGATTTGCCCCTTCAACTTTTCTTGAATGGGGCAATCTGCCTAGTGCGGTTTTTGTTTTGTCGCTCAGGGTAAGTATATCTTTTTGGGATGTTATGGTTTCTGAAGGTTTGGCATGGACGTTGCTCTATAGAGAGCAAGCAGGGGGAAAGAACTCCACAAAAAAGTTCAAGAAATATCCCAGGAAAAGCATAGCTAACCACTGTGCGATTCCCCATAAAGCCCTCCCCAAAAGTTCAACGTTCCTTCCCCTGCAAGGTTAAAAATTAAAAAAAGCCCGAGAGATCCTCGGGCTTTTTTTTTGCATTTTTTCTCATCAACTTAAAGAATAATTTTATTATTCAGCAAGAAGAGAAACTGTTACTGCAGTAGCAATTCTGTGAAGTTTTGAACCAGACTTAACAACAGAATTAATGCTTTCCATTTGAGCTTCATCAGCTGCGATTTCAGCAAACAATTCTTTAAGAGCTGGCTGACGAACTTCTTCAATATTCTTAACAGAACCAGCGGCCATATCATCGTTAAGAGCAACTAATTCATCTTTAAGTTGTTCTTTACCAGCTACACCACGAGCTTGAGCTGTAGCGATTGTAGAAGCGAATGGAGCTAAAGAAGTTACTGTACCAGATTCAAGAAGACGAGTTGCTGTAGCAAACGGAGAAAGAGTTATAGCTGAAGTAGCTTCAAGTGCTGACTGTGCGAAAGCGTTTGAAAGAGTGAACATAAGAGCAAGAACAAGTAGTACGTTTTTCATAAATCCTCCTGGGATATTTATTGTTATTCAGCTAATAAAGAAACAGTTACTGCTGTTGCGATCTTGTGTAATTCCGAACCAGATTTAACGTAAGCATTGATATGTGCCATTTGTGCTTCGTCTGCTGCGATTTCTGCAAAGAATTCTTTGAGAGCTGGCTGACGAACTTCATCGATTGACTTCACAATACCTGCTTCCATATCACTGTTAAGAGAAACCAATTCATCTTTCAATTGTTCTTTACCAGCGACACCACGAGACTGACCGTAGATCGTTGCCAGCGATGAAATAAAAGGAGCTGCTGTTGTTCCTTCAAGGAGTCTCGTTGCTGTGACAAAGGGAGAAACAGTCGTGGCCGTAGTCGCCTGAATGATATTCTGTGCGTATCCAGTTCCTACTGCCGTGATAAATGCCAAGACGATAAAAAAGTTTTTCATATAATCTCCTATTGAATATTGCTTACCTGATTAATGAGTTCTGACGTTAGTTTTTTGATTTTCTTCAACTCTTCAAGTTCATTTAATTCTTTCGCGAAGTATTTCTTCCCAAGAATGTTCTGAAGATTCGACATCTGTGAATCAATCGACATTTTGATTTCGCCCTGACGTTTAGAAACAAACTTCGGATACTGAATTTCAAATTCCTGAGCAGTTGGTACACCGTAACGGGCGTTCACAACTTCCCAAGGCTGAATGCTAAGTGATTTAAGACTCTCGCCCATATTCATCACTTCTTTTTTAAGTTCTTCATCCTTGTTCATCTGCTGAATCGCCTTCTTAGGAACTTCCATCAGGAAGCGGCTAGAAAGATATCTTTCAAGATAAACGAGCTTGATCACGATTTGTTTTCTCTCGTCAGCATTCATATTAATGCTTTCGTCTGCGAACTTCTCATAGTCCTGAAGTCGAGTCGTAGCATTGGTCTTGCTCAGGAATTTCTTGAAGTCCTTTTCTTTAAAAGAATCAAGGTGCTGGCGAAGGACCTGATAGTTAGCATTGAGTTCCTGGAACATGCTTTCTACAACAAGTTTGTTCGCAATCATCTGCTGACGATTTAATCCATCAACGTTGCCTTCAGTAAGTTCATTACCTTTTTTAACGATGTCGTTATAAATTTTCAGCGGCGTAATTGAACCAATAAGTTTTGATTCTTCATCTGAAAGAGCTGCAGCCAGGTGTTTCACAGTCTCAGTTCCGCAGTTGTTATCAAGGAAGTAGTAACGTCCCTGATACGTCCAAAAACGTTCAAGAGTTAAATCAAGAAAGTCTTTTTTCTGATCAACAGTCATCTTCAATGGAATGCTGTAGAGGTCACGAAGATCAAACTTTGTGTATTCTTGCTGAACTTCCAGGTATCGCATGATGAATAATTGTGAAGGATACTGACCGAACATCCCTTTTGAATAACTGATATTGATATCACTCATATAGGCGCGGTAGCTGAGAGCAAGGTGATGAGAAACATCATCGAGACATTCAGGACCAACAGTCTTTCTGTAAGGAGCACATACAACCAGGCGGAACATTGCATGTCCCCAACGAGACATAAGAGCTTGTCCTTTACCTGCAAAAAGATAATGAACCTGATAAATTCTTTTTGGATCGATATTCACCGACAACTGATAGTTGTCTTCAACAAAGGCTGACTGAGCGAGTACTTTGTAGTTCTTCTGGCATGTGCCCTGAAGTTTGATTCCAAGTCTTTTTGAAAGGAAATTGGCCGTCGCAGGTTTACGACATTCAAACTCCGGATCAAGGGCCAGGTATTCTGTATTTACAGCTAATGACTCTTCGAGGTTGTGGAACTCGTAAGCATCAGGAGATGAAATTGTGTTCTGATTCATCAGCTGCTTTTTAGAATTTCTCTGCACCTTCTTCATGCCAACAATTCTCTGAAAGTCCGGATTGGTACTGATCTTTTCAGCATTATCTTTAACGTGAGTTAGTTCATGAATAATGACAGCACGGAGCATGTTCCTGAAAGTCTTGTGTCCACAGTTAAACTCTTTAGTATTCGTCTCGGCGAGTTGAACCAGACGGGAACTGATAGATATTTTGTCTTTCTTAGTAATTCCGAATTTTACGCCTTCATTAATCTTACAAAGATCTTCTGATACGAATAACGCATCTGATTTAAGTTGTGTTTCATTGATCGAAATTTTCTTCTGAACAGAGTCCAGGTAGTTTGAAGGAAGAATATCAAGTGCGGCTTCAATCTCGCCATTTAAGAAGCCTGAGCTCTTATAATCGAGCACAGCTGCCTGCGAGTAACCTGTGATGAGTGCTAAGCCTAATATTGCCCATTTCATTCAAATAATTCCTTGATGAAGGAATTATAGAGAACGGGGCCAGATTGGTGGGTTTGGTTGAAAAAATGGATGGGGGTGTAAAATCTTTTGGCAGCTTTTCTGACTCCACCGGGGTGGTGGCCAAATGGGTCCGGGGATCAAAATGACATCAGGGTTGAGCGATTTTGTACGGTATTCTGGTGACTTACAGTTGGCACGGATCCTGCTCTAAGGATATTGAGCTAAGGGTGATGAACTCCACAAAAGTTCCCAAACAACTCCCCGGAACACGAAGTTAAACCTCTTCGAAGTTTCTCCCACATCCGCCAACACACATACCTCTGTTCCACCCTTAGCTAGGTTTACTTAAAAGAAAGACAAAAAAAAGCCCCTCCAAAGAGGGGCTTTTTTATTTCATCCACTCATAGAGTGAATAGTGATCTTGATTCATTCCGAGGTTTTCATAAACCTTCTGAGCACGAGCATTTGTCTTATCTACATAAAGACGAAGACCACGAAGATCCGGTGACTCTTTCACCATCTGAACAAGATGTTGATAAAGAGACTTATAGACTCCATGCTTTCTGAAATCAGGATGAACATAAACTGAATGAATCCAGAGAACCGTTCCGTTTCTCCAGTCACTCCACTCAGGCACGGTGAGAAGACATCCCACTACTTGCCCATCAACTTCAGCGAGCCAGTATTTTCCTTTCGAAGGATCATCCATGACAGCAGTGACGCCAAGATTAACTGTAGGTGGATCGAGCTTCAATCCATTCTCAGTCTCAAACGCCATCTTCACCTGATAATCAGCGATGACGTCGATATCAAAAAGTAATCCCGGTCTCACTTTAATGTTCAAGTTAATACTCCTCTCACACGTTTTGAAAACTCTCTCACTGCCTCATTCATGGGAAGACCTTTATCGAGATAATGTTTCAGCTCAGCGGCCATGAGATAATCACTCATTTGCTCGCCATCATCTTCCTGTGTTTTCACGGGAGCAACGCCAGTTGCCTCAAATTCATCAGCGAATTTTGTCAAATCCTCGAATGAATATTTCTCAGCAAGCGCCTTGATCGATTTGATGTCCATATTACGCCTTCATTTTCTGAACGAACTCACGGAAAGCTTCTTCCTTCGTTACATTCACAAGATCCTGAGGTTCACCGTTCTTGAAACATCCCACCGATGGAAGTCCCGGAAGTGTGATCATCTCTTTGATCTTAGGATTTTTCTCAACATCAATTTTAAAGATCTTCACACCTTCTTCTTGCGCCACTCTTCCGAACATCGGAGCAGCAATACGACAGGCACCACACCATGAAGCGTAAAAATCGATGAAAACCATAGGTTCTTTTTCAATAATGTCGAAGATTGTGTCATCTTCAAGTTCAATCATATTCATAAAATCTCCTAGCTAATAACGATACGGATAGAATCCATAGAAAGTTCTGCTTTATCCATGGCCTTCGACATGTTGTCTCGATTAAATCTAAGCATCAGAATTTCAGTCTCAGAAACTGTCGGGTTCACTTTTCTTAAAGCTTCCAGACGTTCAATTTCTGAATTCATGAACTTCAGCATATCTTCTTTAAATTTTTCTTTGTACTGCTTCGCTCTTGGAATACAGAGTTCTTTACCTTTCTTAATACATTCTTTGATGAAGTCTTTTGGAAGCTCTTTCATCTGTGCTCGTTTTTCCTGATCAAGTGATTCAACGTTCTCATCCAAAAACTTCTTAGGCAGTTTCTGAGTCACATCCTGCATCTGAGCATTCAACAGCACTCTGAGCGGGGTTGGTGGAAACCATTTCTGCAGCTGAAGTTTCTTATCAGCAACTGTACTCAGGACAAAGTACCCCTCAAAAAGGAACTGCTCTTTAGAAGGTGTTTTCCAGCTCGCCATCGTCACGTTCCCCATTTCCTTTGATGAAATGAAGTCCATGATTCCGATAACCATCGGATGATCCCATGTAAGGAAAGTCATATCTTCTCGTTTCAAGGCGTTCTCACGCTTGAACGTGACGGTCATTCCCTCGCCTTCAAGGCCCGGGAAGTGAGGAAGGTACATGTTGTCGCCAGGTCTGATGAAGAACGTATAAGGATCATTCATATCCTCAGCGTCCACTCCAAGCTGATTCCAAAGATTAACCATGAAATCACGAAGATCAGTTGAATCATCAACAGCTTTAAGTTCTTTGACGAACTCCATCGCTTTTGAGTGATTGAAAGAATTGATTTCTACAAGCTGATCCTGTCCTTCTTCAAGTTTCTTCTCAATACCCTGGTGGATATCCTGCGTCTTTTTGAGGAATGCTTTAAATTCTTTTTCCGGATACTCGCCTTCTTCAGCTTTTTGAGTCAGCTCAATAAGTTCTGGTCTTACAGTTGCGTACAACTCAGTCCCACCTCGTGGAGATGATTCAAATGCATTGAATCCTTCATGATACCAGCGCATAAGAAGCTCATCACTTGAACTTTCAACGTAGGGAACATGAATCTGAATATCATTTTTTTGTCCGATACGATCCAGACGACCGATACGCTGTTCGAGAAGATCAGGAAGTTTCGGTAGATCGAAAAGGATCAAGTGTTTTGCAAATTCAAAGTTTCTTCCCTCTGATCCGATTTCAGTACTAAGAAGAATATTCGCGCCTTCCGGATCAGCGAAGTAAGCTGCCTGACGGTCACGGTTCATCAGGTTCATGCCTGAATGGAAAAAAGCAATTTTGGCAGTTGTTTTGTCTTTCAATTGTTTTTCAAGATCAACAACTACGTCCTTATCGTGACAGATGAGAAGGATCTTATCTGCTTTGTGTTGTTCAACGAAAGCACCAAGCCAGCTCGCCTTCTGTTCAAAAAGTTTTTTCTCAGCATTCTTAGTCTTACCGATCTTGATCGGATACGAATGGAAAACACGCTTTGGAAAGAACTCCGAATAAGTCGCCATCGTCTTACGTGTGTTACGGAAATAAACGCGCCCGGTACCATGACGATCCACGAGCATCTGAAGTGCTTTTTCCTTATCTTCGACATCGACTCCGACTTTTGCTTTCAAGAGTTTCTTGTCAGCTGCATCGAGGGCCTGACCTTTGATGAGCTTATTTGCGAGTTCAGTAATTGGTTTATATCCAGTTGTCTCTTCAACGAACTGATTAAAGTCGTGGAATCGATTTGGATCAAGAAGATGAAGTCGCGCATAGTGACCGGCAAGACCAAGAATCTCAGGCGTACCTGAAAGAAGAAGAACTCCCGGAGAATCTTTTGAGAGGGCGGCAACGAAATCATATTCCATTGAAGAATTATCAGGTGCCCAACGTAGCTGATGAGCTTCATCGACAACAAGAAGATCCCATTTGGATTCCATTGCCTGCTCTAAGAGCCAGTCTTCTTTCATGAGATATTTAAGTGAAGCGACAAAAAGCTGTCCGTCTTCAAATGGACGATCGCCCTTCTCTAATTTTGAATCGTGATTGATTGTCGTGAAAGTGAGCTGGAACTTTCTTAGCATTTCCACAAACCACTGGTACACGAGCGAATCCGGAACAAGAATTAAGCAACGCTCAACTCGACCAGTAAGAATCAGGTGGTGAAGAATCAAACCTGCTTCAATTGTTTTACCAAGCCCCACTTCATCTGCAAGAAGAACTCTTGGACGAGTACGTTTTGTCACTTCATTGGCCACATACATCTGATGCGGAATGAGTGAAAGACGAGGTCCTGAGAATCCACGAATAGGTGAAATAAAAAGCTTTCGCTGATTTAAAAGAACATCGTAGCGAAGTTTAAAAAGTTCATTTGAATCAATATTTCCCGCAAAGAGTCGCTCTTCCGGTTTAGAAAAAGAAAGTGTATCCGCTAATTGAGATTCAGACAGAGTTTTACCCTGACCAAAATAAGTAACGATGCCCTTATCTTCCTTGCTTGATTCAACGATGAACGCTGAACCATCTTGTGCCTTCACTTCATCGCCTTCAATAAAACGAATTCGTCTTAAAGGTGCAGTCTGAGCACCATAACGACGATCTACTTTGGCAGCAGGAAAAAAACAGGTAACGGTTTTGGCCTCAACTTCAACAATAACTCCAAGACCCAGCTCGGGCTCAGATTCCGATATCCAGCGTTGGCCCATGATGAACTGCTTCATCTTTCCTCCATCCAAGGTGACAAAATCCCACGATTGGACCAAGATATTACCAAATGACGGGAAGGGGTAAAAGCTTATGATGAAAAAAACTTGGTCAATTCTTGCAGCTAGTATGCTTTTGTTGAGTGTTTCGGCGTTTGCAGAAGCCTTGAAGACGGGTCCATGGCGCTTTGAACTAAGAACGGCCAATGCTGCCGTCCCTTTTATCATCGATTTCAAGCAAACCAACGGAGTTCTTACCGCAACTCTGAAAAACGGCAAAGAAACGATCGAATTGAGCGATATTGAGGCGACTGAAAAAAATCTTTCTATCCCACTACAGACTTATGAGATGTCTCTGGAGCTGGATCCGCCAAAAGACGGGAGAATGATCGGCTTTCTCATCCGTCATAACAAAAATCCAAAAATCAAAACTCCGGTCGTAGGTTTCCAGGGTGAAGATGAAAGATTTCCAGAAGAAAAATCAAAGGCAAAAATTGATCTCAATGGCCGCTGGAAAGTGACCCTCACAGATGAAGAAGATAAAAAAGAAGAAGGTGTGATTGTTTTTGAACAGAAAGGAAATGAATTGAGTGGCTCAATTCTTACTCCGACTGGTGATTATCGCTATATGACTGGCTTTGTTTCGGGCTCAGAGTTCGAAACAGCGAGCTTTGATGGAGTTTTCAATTATCTCGTACGCGGATCTTTGAAAGACGGGAAACTCGAGGCAAGAATTCTCGCGAACTACATGACTAAGATCGAAGGAACAAAAGATCAGCAAGCCGCTCTTCCTGATGCATATAAGCACACACAATTGTCATCACTAAACTTCAAATTCCCTGACCTTCAGGGAAAACAGGTTTCACTAAAAGACAAAAAATTTAAAAACAAACCTGTTATCGTACAATTTTTCGGCTCATGGTGCCCAAATTGTATCGATGAAATGAACTTTCTCATTCCTTGGTACAAAGAAAATAACAAACGCGGAATCGAGATCGTCGCCCTTGCTTTCGAAAGAAGTGTTGAT
>JBEIQF010000335.1:0-3664 GCA_040376635.1 Halobacteriovoraceae bacterium | reverse complement strand
TGAGCCGCGGTCATTGTGATCAGTTTCAATTTTTGGAAGTTCTAAGCGCGAGAGGATAAACGCAATCACAACAAGAACAGCAGCGATGAAGAGGTAAGGGTATCTTACGGCACCTGCATCAGTTGTATTAGAAAGAGAACGCAGGATGAAATATGAACCAAAGAAAGGGGCAAGGAATGTACCGAACGAGTTGAATGCTTGAACCATCGTGAGACGAGATGAAGCAGATTCTTTAGGGCCAATTACAGATACATAAGGATTCGCCGCCACTTGAAGTAAAACGATACCTGAAGCGAGAACAAAAAGCGCCAAAAGAAAGAGAGAATATGTGTGAAGCATGACGGCCGGGAAGAAAAGGAGACAGCCCAGTGCTGTTACTGAAAACCCAAGAACCATTCCTTTCTGATAACCAATTTTTTCGATGATCTTTGAAGCTGGAATGGATGTGAGTCCATAAGCTCCGAAGAAACAGAATTGAACGAGTGCTGCCTGAGTGTAATCGAGGTTGAAAATCTCTTTTAAATAAGGGACGAGGATATCATTCAAGCAGGTAATGAAACCCATCATGAAAAAGAGAACAGTAAGGGATGAGAGTGCCTTTTTGTACATGGGAGCGTCCTTTAGTAGATCGCCCCTAGTTCACCATGAAAGGCCCGAGTTGTGAAGGGAGTTACTTCTTCAATTTCTTCAAAAACATTTCTAATTGAGGCCGGATGCGTGCAGCTTCCTGTCTGTCACCCGATTCAAGAAGAAGATTGAAGTTATTCCCGTCAAACACGATCTTGAAGTTCATTGATTTGATCTGAAGAAGGAAATTGTTTTTGTTTCGAAGGAGTACCTTCAGAAGCTGTGTTTCAGGGTCGTTTTGATCAATCTTTTTATTGAACATATCAGAGAGAGTGACTTGTGGATCATCTGCAATATTTAGAGCGACCTTAGTCATGTCTTTTGGTTTGTTATCGGCCGCTGCTGGAGTGTTCGCCGATTCTTTACCCAATGCCGATTGCGCACCTTGCATGCCCATGAGAGCGGCTTGATCCTGACCTTTGCGCCATTTCGAATTCGCAGATTCACCACCAGAAACCGCTGCACGATTGTCTGTGTTAGCTGGCGTGTTCTGGAAAGTAGATGCTGCTGTCTGAGGAACGGAAGCTTCTGGACGCTCCATCATACGAGATGCAAACGCAGTTTCTTCCTCTGGCGAAATTCTTCTGCCGCGAGATTTGAAAGACTCACGAGCAATTCTTTTCGCATCATTCAGGTTGGCCGGTCTGTTTTCCGGCATACCTAGAAGACGGCGTTTAATTTCATCCTGAATTCCGCGAAGTTCCTGTTGGTCATCCATCAGGTCGGAGAAGTCGGGGAGAGTATTTGAAGAAGCGGCGGTGTTTGAATTTGAATAGCCTTCGTCGACGAAGTTGTTGTTGCTGCTAGCTGGATTGCGGCCTGTTGATGATGAGTTCGAGACGTTTGAAGGAGCGGCCTTTGCGATCGTGGCGCCGTTTTGTGGTTGTTGAGTTTGTTCTTTTGCGAAGTACTCAGGTTGTCTTTCAGGGATTTCTGGTTGAACCACCATTGTTCCGTCATCTTTGGGAATGATTCCTTGTGCTATGAGAATTTCTTTTGTTTTAGGATCTATTTTTGAGGTGTCACCGATCATTGATCGAAGTAGCTGGTTTACTTCTCTGTTTGATGAATTTGCGAGTTTGAAATCCAAAGATTGTGGATCGCTGATTGCTTTAAATTTCGAAATCATCTTACAAAGAATAGAGTTATCTTCACATGTTTTATCTTTGGAAAGACAGATGTTATTAGACATATTGCCAATGTCAGAATCAAATTTTTGAAGTTTAAATTCTTCAAGGTTTAAGGATTGATATCTTGCTGGTAAGCTGATGTTAATTTCTGTGTCAAAATTTGAAAATTTTATTTTGCTATTCTGTGGACTCTCGCAAAGTTTGAGTACATCAGTATTAAGCTTAATGAGCTTGTCATTAGAGGCAAGTTGTTCTTCTGAAGGTTTAATAGCTTCTTTTAAGATCTTTGACTCATTGGCAAATGCAGAGAGTTCAAAGTTTCCTTTCTCGAAATCTTCTGCACAAATATTCTTAACTAGAGCGTCGAAACTTTGTATGCAGGCGCTAGACATCTTTGCATCAAATTCGTCGCCTGATTTCTTGTTGTAAATAGTACTTCTAAGTTGGTTTGTGTCTTTAGGCTCAGGAATTGTTTTTAAGAAATTAACTAAAGAAGTAGGTGTTTTGAAATGATCTCCCATAAGAGGGTGATTACTCAAGTAGCTGAACAATTCTGATACTTCTCCATCATATTCATCAGAAACTTTATCATTAATAAACATACTTGATGTCGTACGGAATTTTGATGGATCCAAGGCCAGTAAAGCCTTTATCATAGCAGGGCTGAAAGATTCTTCAGATGCAGCTGAACTAATATAAAGAGCATCTTTTTCAGAGATGTCACACTTAGGCGCAGATCTTTTTAGAAGTGTCGGATTAGGTGAAAAATTTTTATCAGTTGAAATGATCTTTGCAAGTTCATTTGAAACCTCTTTATCAAGATCACTTAAGAGTTTTTTGTCTTCGATAATTTTTATCGCAGCTGGTGAACACGACTTTGGTAGATCAGCCTTCGTTTTCATTTTACAAGCTGCTGCTGAAGCTTTGAAGTCCGAACCAGTAGGCCTGAGTGATCTGATTTTAAGAGTATCAACTAAACTATTAGTTATACTTTTCTTATATTCTTTCAAAGCTGCTTCTACAAATAGGCTTTGTCTTTCTTCTTTTGAAAGAGGCACGAGAGTTGAGTCATTTCGAGATTCAAACAAGGTTTTACATTCACCACAGAGTTTCGAAGTGTCATTAGATTTAGCAGCAAAGATGTTCGCTTCATTCACACAATTAGGTAAAGATATATCTGATGCGAGCTTTAGGATTTGTTGAGCTGGATCTTTTGGATCACAATTCACATCCTGAGCTAGTGCTAATTGAGTAAATATTAGAGCCGATAATATAATTGATTTCATAGTTCCGACTTATGTTTAGCACCAGATTTTTTTAATTTATCGTAATAAGATTTATACTTAGGCTCAAGTGCCGTTCCTTTAGAACGTTTGATATGGGCTTCAATGTAATCGAGTACAGTCATTCCATCAGAAACATCGACTTTATTTAGATTTAATTTGTATTTAACAACGTCATCGAGAAATTCTTCAAATTTGTCTGCTACTGCATACTTTACGATATGGCCGTCACGAACATCAAAAGTTGAGCTGTTACATTTCAAGTCATCTTCATAAGTTTTCCAAGCGTTCTGAATTTTTTCAGCTTTAACTTGTTCTGAATCTTTCGCAAGATCGACACATCCAGCATCCAATAGTCTTTTTTGGTACATATATTTAACTTGTTTTTCAGTCGCCGGATCATCGTTCAATGTACGATCACCAATCATCATGCAAATATTTTTAAATTTTTTACGATTAGGACAACCGTTATCAGATGTTGAGTCTACAGCAACCGCCGCCACCGCAATCATTGGCTTCAATTCTTTTTCAGTCTCAGTTTCACAATCAGCTTCCTGAGCATGAACAACCAAAGAGAACATGATGAAGAATCCTAAAAATGCGAATCTCATACTTATCCTAAAT
>JBEIQF010000454.1:0-2357 GCA_040376635.1 Halobacteriovoraceae bacterium | reverse complement strand
CTGGGTGGCAGAAAATCGGCAACAACTCTTGCTCGTACGAAACTCGTCGGAAACAAACTGACTGAGTTTAAAAATATTTTCCAGACTGAAGCGAGTGAGAATGAATATCACTATGGTTCTAGAATTGAGTTTGATGGCAAAGGTCATGTTTTTATCACTTCAGGCGAACGAGGTGAAAGACCACTTGTACAAAAACTCGATAACCTCTTTGGTAAAATGATTCGTCTCAATGAAGATGGATCCATTCCAAAAGACAATCCTTACGTGGGCGACAAATCAGCAAGGCCTGAAGTCTATGCTCGTGGTCTACGAAGCCCTCAGGGTCTTGCGATGAGACCTGGCACAGATGAACTTTGGGAATCAGAAATGGGTCCCAAAGGCGGCGATGAATTAAATATAGTTGTTCCGAAAATCAATTTCGGCTGGCCAGTTGTTACTTACGGAACTGAATACGACGGTCCTAAGATTGGTGAAGGTACGAGCAAAGCAGGAATGGAAGAACCGGTGATCTATTGGGTTCCCTCTATCTCTCCGTCTGCAATGACTTTTTATACTGGTGATAAGATGCCGGAGTGGAAAGGAAATATCTTTCTCGCTCTTCTTTCTGGCCAGCATTTAAGACGTCTGGTTCTCGAAGGTAAAAAAGTTGTGAAACAAGAAGAGCTCTTTAAGAATCTTGATTGGCGATGGCGCAATATCCGCACTGGTCCGGATGGTCATCTCTGGTACGGTACTGATGAAGGGAAACTCGGAAGAATTATTTCGAAATAGTCGCCAGAACTTTATTGATCGCAATATCCTCAGAACATTTGAAATGTCCAAGCGGACAAGCTTTATAACCATGCAGGCCACAAGGTCTGCATGAAAGCTCATTACCAACATCTACTACTACTGAATCATCGGCCAGTGGCGTGTATCCGAAGGCCGGAACAGTAGAACAGAATACAGCTGTCGTCTTTGCATTCACACAACTTGCTAAATGCAGAGGAGCAGAGTCATTAACGAAAACTCTGCGAGCTTTTTTCATCAAGGCCGCTGAATCCAGAAGATTCAAGCCACCACAAAGATTTTCAGTATTCGGAAAGCCTTCGCGAATGCGATCGCAAAGATCTTTATCAGAGGGAGCTCCGATGAAATATACCTTCCCCATCTTTGAAAGTTCAGATGTGAGTTCGCGGTATTTATGTTCACTCCACGCCTTTGTATACCAAACAGACGCAGGTGCTACGACGAAGTAGTTATCACTAACATATTGAGAAACTTTATCGATATTCTTCTGCTGGATCGGAAGTTCTGGTTTGTAAAACTTCGAGTTGTCCGCAATTTTGTAATCCGGGATGAGCTCTAGATTTCTCTGAACTTCATGCCAACCGCGCGGATCGGGAATCTGGTGATTGATCTTTCTTGTATAGAACATGCTGAGAGGATTCTGTTTGAAGCCCGCCTTAAATGGTGACTTCATCATCGCAGCAACAAGTCCTGAATTAAAATGGCGATGGAGATTAAAAACCATGTCGAACTTGATCTCACGAAGCTCTGAAATGAGTTTCATGAGGTTTTTCGTCTTGCCGCCTGCCTTATCCCATACCCATGTCTTTTCGATCGTTGGAAGCCCCTGAATCACAGACTCATTCCCCTTACGAAGGAAGAAATGAATCTTAGAGTTCGGGTATAGATCTTTGACGGCGCGTGCAAAATGACTCGCTAAGATTGTGTCACCAATGAAAGCAGTCTGGATGATAAGAATTGTTTTAGACGAGGCGTCATTCATACGCTAAGATTAGCATACTATTATGGAAAAAATCACTGCAATCATTCCTACTTTCAACGAGGAAGTTAACATCAAAGCGGCCATTGAATCGGTCCTCTGGTGTGACGAGGTTATTGTCGTAGATTCCTTCTCGACTGATAAAACGGTTGAGATCGTAAAAACTTTTCCGCAAGTGCGCCTTCTTGAGCACGAATACGAACATTCGGCCGCTCAGAAAAACTGGACTATTCCACAAGCTAGCAACAACTGGATCTTCCTTCTCGATGCCGATGAAAGACCGACTCCTGAATTAGTTGAAGAAATTAAATCAGTCGTTAAAAACGGAACGAAATATTCCGGCTTCTGGATTTATCGTCGCAACAACTTCATGGGTAAACGAATTGATTACTCAGGATGGCAGTCGGATAAAGTGATTCGTTTGTTCAAACGCGATGAGTGCAAATACCAGAACAAGCACGTTCACGCAGAAATTGAATCCAAGGGTGAAATCAGCATTCTTAGAGAGAAGCTCATTCACTACACTTACAAAGATCTCACATCATACTTAAAGAAGGCCGACCGCTATACAACGTGGGGAGCTCTCGAT
>JBEIQF010000117.1:0-9346 GCA_040376635.1 Halobacteriovoraceae bacterium | reverse complement strand
TTCGGTGAAATCCGGATTGCTGATTCTCAGATAAGTTATATCTTTCCTAAGAAAGATGAGGAAATGAAGGAAATCGATCGCAAGATCATTGATAAGGTTTTTGATCTGTCTGAAGATGCTCCGGTGAGGATTGATACAGTCCTGGTAGAGAACACTCGTATTATTGCCAATCATGAACTTCTTGAGGCCCGTAGAATTAAACTCTTCAAAAAAGATAAAGAATTTGTCGCTCGTTTCCACATAGCGAACATTCAGCCTTCGCCTGAAATAGATTTCAAGCTGGACGAAGTTTGGGGTGATGCTGAAATTTCGAGAAAAAATATTACGATTTATCGATTAAAAGTTCAGCATGATGTTCAGGCCCTGATCCTAAAAGGCAAAGTAAAAGATTTCTATAAGCTTAAGGGTAGTGAATTTAGTTTTAATGGCGAAGTTCAAATGCATCTGGAAAGCCTTAACAAAGAGTTTCCATTACCTGAAATGATTCAGGTCAAAGGTGGTCTGGCAAAAGCAGGATTCAGTGTTAACTACAAAAACTCAGAACTTACTGCAAGTTCCGATATTTTTGTGCAGGAACTTCGTTCAAATATTTTTTATGCAGATGAATTAAGAACCGAACTCTCGCTTGAAAAGAATAAACTAACATTAGATAAACTTGTTTTGAATTATCAGAAAGAAAAGGTGAATCTAACTTCACCTGTTGAAGTCTTTGATATCAGCACAAAGCAATATCTGACGAAGCCGATCAGCGCATCTGTTGAAAATTTGAGCCTCACAAACGCTCTTAGAATTCTACCTTCACTGGATGTCCTCCACGGTGAACTTAACGGTGCTCTTTCATTCCAATATAAGAAGGGTGATTTATTCTTCAATCCCAAGGATAATTTTGTTATCAGAAATCTCGCATTGATTGTGGGTAAGAAGAATGATCCGTTTACCATTCTTAAAATAAAGAAGGCGACTCTCAGAGATTCTCAGTTTGCCGTAATTAAAAATGAATTCCAGATGAGCTCTTCGGTTGAGCTTCCACATTCAAAACTTGAAGTGGATGGTTTTGTTAACAAAGAGAGAGTTCAATTCAATGTTCCTGATGCAACAGTTGATCTTGAAGATTTTGGTAACATCTCTAATCTTGATGTAAAAGGTGCCGGTGAATTGAGTATCAATGTTTCAGGCCCTGTTGATGCGACGGTTATAAATTTAAAAGGTAAAACCAAAGGATTTGAAATCCTTGGTTATAAGCTTGATGAAACTGAAAAGAATATCTCGATTGATCTTGGTGACTCAAACGTAGTTATTAACAAGATGGAATCTCGACTTGGTAAAACGAGTCTCTCGGGAACGGGTAGTGTTAACTACCGTGATGCTGATATCGCGCTTGGAATCAGTTCAACTGATGCTAATTCAACAGACCTTATGCAAATTCTTGATCCTATCTTTAAGGATCTAAAGTTCCTTCCAGCAGATCTTGATTTTAAAGCGAAGATTGATGTGGATATCTTCGGTAAATACAAACTCGATGATTTAAAGATTCGTTCGAAGGTTAACTTTACCGACATGACTGCATATGGCGAGATCATCAATTCAGGCTCGTTCAATATCTCTCTCATGAATCGTATTTTATCCTTCAAGGATCTTAGTGCTGAAAAAGGTCGTGGAACGATCAATGGAGATTTTGTTTTTGGTCTGCGTGATAAATCACTCAAGGTTAATTATCGCTGGGAAAATCTCGCCTTGGGATCATTCAACTTTCATAAGCAAGCTGGCCTGAATTTAAGTTCTACTCTATCTGGAAAAATTGCGGGTGGAGGAACTCTGGATAATTATCTCCTGAAGCTTGAGACCATAGCCTTTGATACAAAAACTCAAAACTACAACTTCTCAGATTCAAATATCAATCTGAACATCATGCATGACAGGATTTCCGGTAAGGCGAATTTACTTGGAGAAATTGTTAACACTGATTTTAACCTGGCGTTGAAAAAAGGTGCTGCATCTGATTTGAAAGTTAAAGTTGAAGCATCTGACTTGAAACCATTCCTTGTGGCCGTATTCGGACCTCATCTTGAATCAGAAGATTTCAACGGAAGACTAGCTTTTGAGGGATCAACAACATTCCAGGATGGATTCAACAATCTGGATCTGACAGCTACGATGAAGGAGCTCCTGTTTAGTCATCCACAGTTTTCTGTTAATTATTCTTCTAGAAAACCTGAATTCGTCGTACGAGACAGTGTCATTCAATCCTGGAACCTTAATATCAAGGAGCAGGATCTTTATGTCGCTTCAAGAGGTGAGGGTGTATTTGGAAAGAAAGTTGCCTTAACACATGAGGTTCATCTCAATTCAAAAATTCTGGAAATCCTTCTGGCACCAGTGTTGTCCTCTGAAGGATTCATGAGAAATATTGTGAGAATCAATGGAAAGGGAACTGATTTCGATTTTTCAGTAAGCTCCAAGTCTGATGATCTTGATCTATCCATCGAACAGCTTCCTATCCCAATTAACAATTTAAGATACGATGTCGCATTCGCAGATGATCGTTTAACAATTGAGAATATCACCACATCTTTGGAGTCAGGATCTGTCGCACTCAAAGGTGATGTTTTCTTTGATAACAATCAGCCTGATGTAAATATAAAGTTCGTTCTCGATAAGGCGGAAGTTCCTATTCTTGGTAAGTCTTCTGCTAATTTGACTGGAGAAGGTATTATCCTCGGGAATAATTTCCCTTACAATCTAAGCGGAGAAGTCCTGATCAATAGAGCACAGATCGTGAATGAGCTAAATGAATTCAGTTCTAAATCTGCAGCTTTTTCGCAGGTGCGATTCCTTCCAAAAAATCAGGAATCTGCTATCGGAAAGATCCTGAATCTGAACCTCACTGTAAAAGCTGAAAATCCGGTACGTGTAACGAACTCTTTGATGGATATTGCACTCAGGGGCGAAGTGAGAGTGTTTGGAAATCCTTCTCGTCCTCGTGGCGAAGGACGCCTGACAACGCCACCTGGTTCATCAAGAATTTTCTTCAAAAACAGTGAGTATACGATCACAAGTGCCGATATCAATTTCTCACCTAAAAAAGAAATTAGTAATCCTGATTTTGATATTGAAGCGCTTGCTTATATCTCAAACTATAAAGTGAAGCCTAAGGCCTATGGTGATCTGGAGAGATTTAACTTTGACCTGACGTCTGATCCGGCGTTGCCACGTAACTCAATTCTTTCTTTGATCGCATTCGGATATACAAATGAGATCCAGAATAATCTTCAGTCAAAAGATCAACAGAGTTTGACGAACGTAGGTGTAGGTTCATTTGTATTCGACCGTTTCAAGATCAGCGATATTCTCAATAAACAATTTGGTCTTCAGGTGAATCTTGGTACAGTTATTGAGCAATCTGCTACAGACAGCTTGTTAACAGGTCGTTCGCAGGAAGGTCAGTTTGGTCAGGGTGGCGGTGCCATCGGTAGAACACGTTCAGCAACCAAGATTGAACTCAAAAAACGCCTCGATGAAGCTGTAACACTTTCCGTATCAAGTACAATGGGCGGAAGTATCGGGCAGCGCCAGAGTATGAACCTAAACTACGGCGTGTCTAAAAACGTGCAGCTTGAAGGTGTTTACGAATTAAAAACGAATCAGTTCGGACAGGAAGATATTATTTATAACTCTATTGGTGGAGACATCAAGTTCAGGAAGACATTCCCATGATGTACTTCCTCCTGATGCTTACATTCATCACATCTTTGTTCGCTTCGACAAACTTCAACTTAAGTGAAGTTAAAGTCGATTGCCCTGCATCTGTTGAATGTGAACAGAGGACAACTCGTTTCCAGACTCTGGCCGGTGAGTATCGAAGCCTTGTCCACATGAAAGACACCTTACGTGTGATGGTTTCCGATGGGGGTTATCAAAGTTTCTTTTATGAGCTTGATGAGACCAACGGTAAATATGTACTTAAAATTAAGTTTCAACTTAAACCCGTCATCGAAGAAATCAATATTGGTTTTACCGACAGAAACATCGAATACGATCCTTCTCAGCTTATATCTTTGCGTGAAGGAGATTTCTTTGAAACTCAGAAGTTAAAAGAAAATGTAGATGGCCTAAAAGACAGATTAAGTGCCATGGGTTTTCCCAACAACAGTCATTCATTTGAAGTGATTGAGAAGAAAAATAAGATCACTGTGAATATTGTTATTACAGTCGGCGCACCAAGAATCTTTAAAAGCATCAAGTCTGATTCAAAATCAGCATACGTGAAAGACTACCTCGTAAGAAAATTTCTCAATCTCTACAATAAGCCCTTTGACTTGAATCGTTTCAAAATCTATCTCGATGATGCCCAGAAAGAACTATTCTCATATGGTTATTATCTTGTTGGTCTAGATTTTAACCCAATTATTAAAGGGAACAGAGTCACACTAGATATCAAAGTCTCTAACGACCAGCTCTTTGCTTTTGATTTTAAAAATCTTCAACAAGAGCACCGTGACGTTGTTCACGATCTTGTGATTGATCTATTCCGCAAATATAAGCGACCAGTGTCTGAATCAACATTGAAATCAGCTTTAAAAGAGCATTATCAGCACAAGGCACTTCTCAATGCCAAGGTCCGCATTGAAACTTCTGAATTTGTTAACAAAGACAAAGAAATTGTTCATTTGTACCGAATTTATTTTGATGAGAACTTAAAGACTCGTCTTGTGAATGTGAGCTTTATTGGAAATAGCTACTACGACAAAAAGCGCTTAGAAAAAATGTTTGATAAAGAAGCCTTCGAACTGGCCTCGCTTAAATATTACGATGATGAATACTTCACTTATTTCCAGGAATACCTGAAAAGTCAGTACATCCAGAAAGGATTTGTACAGGTTCGTGTACCCGATCCTGTGAAAGTTCTTGATCCTGAGAAAAAAATTTCTAGTGTTGAATATACTATCTACGAAGGCACTCGCGCTTATATAAGAAAGATTGAATTTGATGGAATGCCGGAAGAACTTGAAGACAAAATTCTTAGTGAACTGAGCAACAAGGTGAAAAGGCCCTTCAATCCGATTTCCATGGTTGAAGATATCAAAAAAGTTTCCACTTATCTCCAGGAGAATGGCTACTATTATGCTGAAGTTCTCAATGCAAATGATAGTGAGCTTGTGGCCTATTCAAAATCAGGGGCCGATGTTGACATCAAATTTAAAATTGCAACAGGCCCACTTGTCCGTCTGAATCGTATTCTTTACCTCGGTAATGACAAGACGAGAGAATCAGTTCTTTCACGAAAAATAGCAATTAAACGTAATGAACTTATCACTCCATCAAAAACACGTGATATCGAAGCCGCTCTTTCAGCGACCGGCTTATTCAACACAGTTACAGTTGCACCTCTTCGTCACAGTTCTAAAAATGCCCGTACTGACTTACTCGTTAAAGTGACAGAACGTGAATATGGCCTGTATGAAGTTGCACCTGGATTCCGAACAGATCTTGGTATTAAACTCACAGGTACATTCCAATATCAGAATATAGCCGGAAGAAACCAGTCGATTCAGATTGTTTCTCAGATTAACCAACGACTCAATTACTCGACTCTTGATCCTGAAAGAAGAAAGGAAGTCTCATCACTTCTTGAACACAATGAAACTGTGACTTACACAAAGGGTGATATCTTCGATACATTAGTCAACGCGTCTGCGAGTGTGGGTTATCAGAGAAGACGATTCTACACTTTCGATGCGGATATCAAACGAATCAACGGTACACTTACGCGTGACTTAACGAGACGTGTTTCCACTTCACTTACTTATCAATATGAAGATATCGCTCAGTTCAATGCCACTCAGGAGCGCGACGAAGGTACATTCAAGATTGGTGCAATCACTCCAAGTATAACTTACGATTTACGTAACTCTCAGATCAATCCTTTGAAAGGTGCCTTCTTTAATATGTCGGTAGAGTTTGCGAATCCGTATTTCCTTTCGCAAAAAGAAGATGACCTAACGATTAACTATTACAAACTCATTTCCAGAAACCGCTTTTATATTCCGTTTAAGAATGGAACAGTGGCGATCTCCATGGTTGGTGGTATTCAAGAAAACCTTTCAAAAGAAATCACGAACGTTGATGGAGTTGACCAGACCAAGGGTTATATTCCCAACATCAAAGTTTTCCGTTTAACAGGTATGGATATCATTCGTGGTTACACCGATCAGGAAATGAACCGTCTTCCGGATGCAAAAGACGTATCTGAGGTCCGAGTGGACAACAAGGCCTATCTTGCAAACTTCAAGCTTGAACCTCGCTACTTCTTAAACGATTCCTTGATGGTCGGAGTCTTCTATGACGCTGGCCGCGTGTTTGTTGACCGTGTGGATTTAGGGGAACTTAGAGACTCGGCAGGGGTTACTTTTAAAGTGATCACTCCAGTAGGTACCCTAGACTTTGACTACGGAATAAAACTCTTGAGAAAAAGGGACGCGGATGGTAGTTTAGAGAGCCCCGGACGCTTCCACGTGTCAATTGGCTTCTTTTAATCCCCGAATTTTAAAAGAGCCTGAATCACTCCCGCTGACCCTTAGCAAGTTGGCTTAGCGAGTATTTCTTGACGTGCGGCCGCAAAGTCCACTATAAGGGACAAAATTTTTATTAATGGAAGGTTGATTTATGATTACGCAGAAATCGTACACGATCACTAAAGCCGAGATGGCGAACAAAAAGTGGTACGTAGTAGACGCAACGGATATGGTTGTTGGTCGTCTTGCATCTGAAGTAGCTAAGGTACTTAAAGGTAAACACAAGCCTACGTACACTACTCACAACGATGCTGGTGACTATGTTATCGTTATTAATGCTGAGAAAGTTAAATTCACTGGTAAGAAGTGGGATGAGAAGGAATACTTCTGGCACACTAACCACATCGGTGGAATTAAGAGACGTACAGCTAAAGAGCAACTTGCAAAACACCCTGAACTAATTGTTGAAGAAGCAGTTAAAGGGATGCTTGGTAAGAACACTCTTGGCCGTAAACAACTAACTAAGCTTAAAGTTGTTATTGGCGCTACTCATGGCCATGACGCTCAAAAGCCTGAACCACTAACTTTCAAATCACTTACAAGGTAATAGAGTATGTCTAAAGCTAAATCTTATGATCTTCACACTATCGGCCGTCGTAAAACTTCGGTAGCTCGTGTTTACGTATCTCGTGGCTCTGGTAAAATCCTTATCAACTCACGTGACGTTCAGAACTACTTCCCGAAAGCAACAAGCCGTTACATCGTTTTCCAACCTTTGAACCTTCTCAAAGTTAACGAAAACTACGATTTCAAAATCAACGTAAAAGGCGGCGGAGTTACTGGCCAAGCTGGTGCTATTCGTCTTGGTATCGCTCGTGCACTTCTTAAACTTGCTCCTAATTCAAGAGCAGAGCTTAAGACAGCAGGTTTCCTTACTCGTGACTCACGTAAAGTTGAGCGTAAGAAGTATGGTAAATCTGGTGCTCGTAAATCGTACCAGTTCTCTAAACGTTAATTCGAATACAGAATCAATACAGAGAAAGGCTCCTTCGGGGGCCTTTTTTTTTGTCCGTAATCAGATCGTGAAAAAGTCCTCTACGGTTTCTTCTAATCTACATTCTCATTGCTTCGGACTTGACCTTGGCGAACCTTTGGTTCGACTGCGGTAAATTATTTGAGGCGAAATCTGGACGGAGTTAAACGGTAGTCTAAGCTGCATAAATTTACGGAAGACAGGAAATCTGGCATTCTATTCAGATTATGGATAAGCCGAAAAACGATAAAATCAGCAAAGAAAACTACCACGCCGGCTTCAGACCAGGCGCCGATATAAAGTTCATTCAGATCCGTGGTGCTCGTGTTCACAATCTCAAAAATGTCGACCTCGATATTCCGCTTAAAAAGCTGATTTGTTTTGCTGGGCCATCTGGTTCGGGCAAGACGTCACTCGCGTTTCATACGCTTTTAACGGAGTCTAAGCGCCGTTTTGTGAACTCGTTTCCAAACTCCATGAAGTTCTTTACTGAGAGACCGGCGGCGGTTGATGTCGATCATATCTTTCCGGTGCTCCCGGTGTTTGGTCTTCCGCAAATTAACCCGGTGATGGGGTCGCGAACTGTTGTTGGTGATGTCATGAGACTCACGGATAGTTTGCAGAATATGTTCTTCTCGTTTGCGAAGGAGCTTTGTCCAACACACCAGATTGAGCTTGAGATCAAGTCAGTCGGTGAGCAGATCAAGAGTCAGGCGCCGAAGAACACCGAAGGTGTTTTTTATATCTTACTTTCGCCAAATGAGTTTCAGCGCGTGAATGGTGAAGAATTTTTGCCACCACGTTCGTACTCTCAGAAGCGAAAGACAGTTGAACCATTTAATGCAGAAGATGAATTGTGGGAGATCCTGAGATTTAAATGGGACAACCTCACGACTCTTGAGAAGAGATGGAAAGAGTTAAAGCTGGATCAATACCATATCAATTTCCACCTATGGGGTGGTGATATGAAGAAGCCGCAGCTCCTGAAATTTCACTTTGAGAAAGTTTGTCCGAAGTGTGATTTTGAATCGATTCCTGCGATGAGTGTGAGTGCATTCTCACCGTATAGTGCATTAGGTGCTTGTCCGAATTGTAATGGTTATGGAGCGAATCTTATCTACGATGACAAAAAGATCATTGATAGAGATCTGTCGATTCAGGAAGGTGGACTCAAACTTCTGAATTACGGGCCGTTTGCAGATGCTTATGAGCAACTCCTTAAACTCCTGAAGAAAAGAAAAATTCCTCTCGATACTCCGATCAAAAAACTACCGAAAGACTTTTTCTCACTCCTCGAAGAAGGTGAGGGTCAGTATCCCGGATATGCTGAGCTTAAAGCTTATCTTCAGAGTAAAAAGTACAAGCCATCGGTGCGAATATATATTCGTAATCTTCAAAGAGAAGAGCCATGTCTTGTGTGTCACTCATCGAGATTGAATAAGAATATCTTTCACTACAAGGTGAAATTAAAAGATAAGAACTGGGGTCTTGAGGAGATCATGGCCCTGACTGTGGAAGAGGCTTATCCGCTATTCTGCCAGACGCGTGCACTTGCAACTTCTCATGAAAAAAGATTGTTCGGTGATGTGTGCGAGAAATTAAAAATGGCAATGGAGATGGGACTTAATCACCTCTCACTTTTAAGGAAAGCGAAAACGCTTTCGGCTGGTGAATATCAGCGTTTACTCCTCATTAAATATCTTTCTTTCAAGGGCACAGATAGTTTATTTGTCCTTGATGAGCCAAGCCTTGGTCTTGCTGAGAAAGAACTCGATAAACTTATCGATGGTCTTCGTCAGAT
>JBEIQF010000282.1:0-4500 GCA_040376635.1 Halobacteriovoraceae bacterium | reverse complement strand
CCGCCTTCCTGACGTTTACGGGCATTGTAAACGAGGAACTTCGTCACTTCACCAAGAGCACGGCCTTCTTTACGGTAGTAAGCAATAAGACCAACACCACCACGCTGGGCAGTTTCAGCAGCATGCTCAATTCCGTACATGAGATATGGACGACAAGTACAGATATCAGAACCGAAAACATCTGAACCGTTGCACTCATCGTGAACACGGCAAGAGAGTTCCACATCCGGATTCGCCAGATCTGCTGGATTACCAAAAATATAAACTGTCGTAGAACCGATAGGTGGAAGCCACACTTTCAGATCCGGACGAGTAATGAGTTCAGGATACATACCGCCAGATTCCTGGAAAAGAATACGACGGAGAACACCTTCTTCTACGTTCAGGCGCTTTGCCATTCCCGGAAGAAACCACACAGGCTCAATAGCAACCTTAGTGATTTTGATATCCATATTTTCTTTGATAATTTTTCCATCTGGCTTAAGACGGCCAGCTTTAATCGCATCGTGAATCTCAGGGATCTGAAGATGTGCCTGAGTAACAGCGATTGATGGACGGATGTCATAATCTTTTTCGAAAAGTGGTCCAAAATTATTTTGTGGATCAAGTCCCCATGGATCTAGAGAAACCATTTTTGTTTCATCAAACCACGATGGGTAAGGCCCAATTTTCACTGGGGAATAAGTATTATGAAGATCTGGTCTGTGTTGAGGAGAGAATTTTCCGCTCGCAATTGAGAGAGCACGGAAAACTGCATATGAACCAGAGTGAGAACCGATCGCATTTCTTGCTTTCGGATTCGTCTGACTGGCAACTACCGGACCTCTTTTCATCGGGTCTTTGTTACCCCAATCAAGAGTGATCGACTCAGGGTACTTTAAGTTTGAATGTGTCGCGAGAACAACGTGTTCCTTGCGCTCATCTGGCTTCGTTATCATATCGCTCCTTCATTACGCTTCAAGCTTCATGACAATGCTTATGCATTGCCGGCAGTTCGGGCTCCTGCCCTCACTGTTACGACATCCAGTTGTTGTCGTTTTGTTTTTCCCATTTAGTTGTAACTTTCTTCACGTCTGACCAGAAGTCGAGTGAGTGCTCACCAGTGATATCACCAGAACCGAATTTCGAAGCAGCAATACCGCCGAACGAGAATGGTTCACGAGGAACTGGAACACCAACGTTCACACCAACCATACCCGCTTTTGCTTCGCGGATCACACGATCAGCAGCTCCGCCTGAGTTTGTGAAAACTGAACAAGCGTTACCATATTCACTAGAATTCTGAATTGTCATTGCGTGAGAGATATCCTTGCAACGAATGATTGAAAGGATAGGTCCGAAAAGTTCAACTTGCTGAGCTTCAGTGCCTGGCTCAACGTGATCAAGGATTGTTGGCCCGATCCAGTTCCCCTCTTCCATGCCCGCAGGAGCTTTCGCTTTACGGCCATCAAGAAGAATTTTTGCGCCAGCTTTTTCAGCGCGATCAATAGCACCAAGGAGGAAGTCTCTTTGTGTGCGAGTGATAATAGCACCCATGTCTTTACCGAGCTGAAGTGAAGAAGCACGCGCCATGATTTTCTCAACGTGTTTTTCAACATCACCAACGGCAAGAAGAACAGAAGCGGCCATACATCTCTGGCCTGCACAACCTGTGAATGAATCTGAAATACCTACACCAGCTAAATCTGGATTTGCATCCGGAAGAAGAACGATGTGGTTTTTAGCTCCACCCATACAAAGGGCGCGTTTACCGAGGGCCGTTGCTCTCGTGTAAACAATCTTCGCAACTTTTGTTGATCCAACAAAACCAACAGCTCTCACTTCCGGAGCATCGATGATCTGATCAACCACTTCTGAACCACCGTGAAGAACTGTGAACAGTCCATCCGGAAGACCCGCTTCTTTAAGAGCGTTCGCAATAGCGATTGATGTCAGTGGAGTTTTATCTGATGGCTTCCATACGTAAGCATTTCCTAACCCAAGAGCGATAGGAATTGTCCACATCGGAACCATGGCTGGAAAATTGAACGGAGTGATGTTTGCAACAACACCAAGAGGAATACGTCGGTATTCACAAGATACACCTCGTGAAACTTCCATCTTTCCGCCGACGTCCATATTCTGCATTGAAAGAGCGAATTCCAAAACCTCGACTCCTTTCATGAGTCCGGCCCTTCCTTCAGCAAATGTTTTTCCTGATTCAGCAGATTTCAAGTGAGAGATGTTCTCCATCTCGCGCATAAGAATATTTCTGAAATTGAAAAGAACCTGCGCTCTTTCCTTCATCGGAGTTTTTGCCCATTCAACCTGTGCCGTAGCAGCAGCTTTAAGTGCAGTTTTAATTTGAGACTGTGATGGAAGTGAGACTTCGCCGATTTTTTTACCATGGTAAGGCGAAACGATATCAAGTGAGCCTGACTCACCTTTCGTCCACTGACCATTGATAAAATTCGAGCAAGAGATCACTTCAGTTGGGATCTTTAATGACATAGCTTCATCCTCGTGAAAAACTAAAGGATTACGTTATTACATAGTGTGACGAATTGCCTATAGAGATGACTCTAAATTAAGACCGACTAAAGCCGTCGGCCTTAACCTGATATTGATGTATTGCGTCCTGAAGAATAAGTCCCGACTGTTTCCCTGATCCATCTGAAGAATGGCAGAGTGAGCTGGACTTCATCTCCCACTCTCTTAAAAAAGTTTTTATCCATCACATCTTTCCGGGTGTAATCACTGCCAATGTAAAACTGCTTATGCCACAGATACTGCGAAGAAGGAGAATTCTCGTCATACTCTTTCGGGAAACGAACGTATTTATCACCCAGGAGTTCCGGGAAAACTTTTTTGAATTTCTTATCAGTCATGATTTTGTGGAATTCATCAAATCGTTCATCGATGTTTTTACGCATGAGTTTTAACTGACGACTTGAAACCATATAAAGGCCACAACCAAGAAGATTGGCATCTTTTTCGTGACCGAATTGAAGGTAGATTCCGGGATTCCATTCAAACATCGAAGTTTGTTTTTCCCAGAGAGTAGTATGCGCCTGAGTTTTAATGATGCCTTTACCTGGTGTGCGCTTATTGGTGGCATAGAGCGGGCGCGAAATCTTCTTTGGGCTGATTTCAATTTTAGGAAGTTTGTCCCCAATTCGCAGATCAAGCTGCTGGATCAGAATACCAAAAGGCTCTTTTACGTGTTCTTCGTAAAGACCCTTATTCTTCTCGAACCACTTCTCGTTGTTCTGGTTCTTTGCTGCTAGATCAAAGTAATCGAATGTTTTTTTGCTGAACTGTGAAGCCATGGGATTATCTTATGGATCAAATATCGTCCGTCAAAAGAATTAAAAACCATGGTGAGATGCAGGAAATATAGGGAATCATAAATACCTGCCATTGTTCATTGTGAAAACGACTTGAAAACACGCCAAAAGTGATAAGCATGACAAAAATAATGTTCATGGCCCCCTTGGATATGTTCTGGCAGATGTGGCAAGATGGGCCTGTCATGAAAAACCTATTACTCCTTTCACTATTCTTTCTTGTTTCATGTGGCGCGCGCGGACCACTTGTGTTCGAAGTGCCTGAAGAAGAAGTCATGGGAACGTTCAGGAATCTCAGCGTAAATATCCTTGATACAAAATGCGTTGGCTGTCACAAGAATTTTTCAATTGAAGAAAACATGCTGAAGTACATCGATGGAAACAATCCTGATACGAGTAAACTCTTTGAAGTAGTGAAAGACGGTTCCATGCCAAAAAAAGCAAAACCACTCAACACACTTGAACTTGAGATGGTTCGCGCCTACATCCAGAACGTGGAAATCATCCGCGATGTGACATTTGCAGAACTTAAAAAAGAAATCCTCGAGCCTAAGTGCCTGGGTTGTCATAAGAAGGCCGGAGATGAAGCCGTTCTGATTGAAAGATGGGTAGACAAGAAATCTCCGTTTGGATCAAAATTGTATATCTCGACAAAAAACGGTTCAATGCCTAAGAAGGCCGATCCCCTGACGACTGAAGAGATGAAGTTTATCAAAGGTTACCTAAGGACGTTCTGATGAAATTTTTAGCTGTCTTGTTTTTCGCGATCACTCTTGCTCATGCAAACACACAGCTCGAAATCATCAAAATCGGAAATCCTGTTCTTCGCGCTAATGCTCAGGAAATCTCTCACGCAAGTTTCGCTGATCCAAAATTTCAAAAACTCATTGATGACATGATCTATACCATGGGTAAGGCCGGCGGAGTTGGTCTCGCAGCTCCTCAAGTGAACGAATCTATCAGAATGTTCGTGATGAAAAGCTGGCCCGGAGTTCCGCTTACAGTAGTCATCAATCCGAAGATTGAATATCTCGAAGTCGAAGGTAAAAAAGATTCAGTGGAAGGATGTCTTTCTATTCCCGGAAAGAGTCTTAAAGTGAAACGCTTTAAAAAACTTCACATCATCTACTTTGACCGCAAGGGTGAATACATTTCAAAAGAACTTTCTGGTTTT
>JBEIQF010000230.1:0-5744 GCA_040376635.1 Halobacteriovoraceae bacterium | reverse complement strand
TGCTAAGGCCTATGATCTGACATGTTTCATCATTGGACATGTGACAAAAGAAGGGCAGATCGCCGGACCAAAAATTCTCGAACACATGGTTGATACTGTTATTTATTTTGAAGGGGATCAGCTCGGGCAATACCGCATGCTTCGTGTGATGAAAAACCGCTTCGGAAACACCAATGAAGTTGGAATTTTCGAAATGCAGGAGAAGGGACTTCTTGAGATCAAAAATCCATCTCAATACTTCCTGGAACAATCCCTTCCTGGATCATATGGTAGATCTTTAACGTGTATTCTGGAAGGCTCAAGATCGTTGTTTGTTGAGATCCAGGCGCTTGTCGTTGAAAATAAATTTGCTGTTGGAAGAAGAACAACTCAAGGCCTTGATTCAAATCGTGTGGCACTACTGGTTGCCGTAATTGATAAATATCTGGGCATTCCACTTTCCTACAATGATATTTATGTAAACGTGGTTGGTGGAATGAAATTATCCACACGTGAAAATGACCTTTCGGTCATTGCTTCATTGCTTAGCTCTTATTTTCAAACACCAATTGCTAACGACACCATTTTCCTTGGCGAGGTTGGTCTTACTGGTGAGGTGAGATCTGTTCCTATGATGGAAATGAGACTAAAAGAAATTGCCCAGATGAATTACAGGCGTGTGATTACATCTAGACGGGCGGCCGAAGATCTCAAAGGTAAATACAAGCTCGACCTGGTGGGTATCACCAAGGCGAGCGAGCTTAAAAATTTACTGTTTAATTAATTACTGACAAGAAACCGGAACATCATCTGGTTCAGACTGAGCACATTCAGCTGCTTTTGCCTGTTCTTTGAGCGATGTAATTCTAACGTCACAGACTTGTTGTGTTGTATTTTCAGCAAGGCTTAGTGCCTCTTTCATGAAATTTGTCGTCCACTTAAGACCATGTGATGTCTTGTCGTAGAAAGGGCAGGCGTAGTTTGGTTTAGGTTTAAATCCATTGTGCCCATTTCCGGCAGCTTCAGGCTTAACCTTACATGTATGCGCGACCGGTGGAGTAAAGAGACATGTGGTATGAGGATTTTCGATTGTACCGGCACTTTGAGTAAATGAGCGTGTTCCGTCCGCAGGATTCTTAGTCATTTTATTCACTGTCGTTCTTGTTGTTCTTGATTGGTCAGCGAGTACTGAGTCCATCGATACATTTGGATCTTTAAGACAGCTACAGTTGGCACAATCTTTAATAGTATAAACAGACAGTGATTTCATCGCACCGAATGACGTTGGACTCTGGAATTCTTGAACCATCTGGCTTGCATTTTTGTCATCAAGGTTTGGATTTCTGAAATCTGTAATCATATCACCGGTAGCTGGGTTCTCTTTAACACCTGTCTGACATCCACCGTGGCAACCGAGAACAACTGGCTTGTTCTTGTTCGGTGTATTTCCGTGGAAGTCAATATTAGAAAATTTGATATCTAGGTTGGCATTTGATTGAGACATGAATTGATCTGCGCTTGCGAGATACGGGGAACCCGATTGCTTCATGAAGTGATACTGCATCGCCTGGCCTGAGGGAAAATAGTTCAGTAGGTCAGTGTCGGGGTCTGCTCCGCCGCTATATTCAGATATATTGTGTAGAACTGAATTACATAATGCTTTTTTTGTAGCATCACCTTTCTGACATTCTTCCTTGAACTTAATGAAATTTCCCTGTTCAAGGATTTCCTGTAGATCTTTTGACTTCAAGGCTAAAGCATCTCTGGCATTATTGTAGCGAACGGAGAATGAAGACATCATGGCTGCATAATCTGCATATTCGGAACTTTCCAGTGCTTTCTCTGGAAGATCAAGAATAGAGAGCGTGCGAGGATTCCATGAATTGAGTGCCTGAAGAATTTTTTGCTTTTTATCTGTCATTGGAGGCTGAAGAGCCTTTTGTCTTTCTGCCTCAATATTTGCCGGATCCTTAAATTTCTCAATAGTCTCTTTGTGCTTTTTGAAAATTTGAAAAGTTGCAGCTGTCTGTAAGTCTTTTTTGTATTGAGCATCCGCTGGAATCTGGAAAGCAGGGTGGAATTCACCTGTTCCGTTCATTGTAATCTGGGCAGCCTTAGATAAGTTCACCTTGATTACAGACACACGTCTTTCAGGACAATTTCTTTTTTCTTTAGGAGCTTTTTCTAGATCAGGAGATGCAAATCCTGCGTTTTCTTTTTTGTTACAGTTCTTCATGCCAAATTGACGGCAAATTTCTTCTGAACGTTTTTTACCAAGAACAATATTTCGAATGATACTTTGTGCTTTTGAATCTAGACCATCAAAGTTTACGGGAGAAGCAGGGTTGTTAGATTTTGGTGCGATCTGATGAAGATACTCCATACTTTTCTGGTCAGCACCAATCAGCTTGTTCAGATCACCCCACGTGCGAGCTTTTTTGATGTCTGAATCATAACCAACGGGTCCACCGACACCATCGGCGAAAGATTTAACCTGAATATCAATATCATCAATTTGAAGATTTGGATTTTTTGTAACTGTCTTTTGATAATCAAGAACAAGCTGCTTGATCGTGGCCAGGCGTGCCTTTGTTTCTTCGTCCTGCAGATTATCTTTACCAAGAGCGAATGCTGATGACTGCATGTTGAAGTCCATGCCTGAAATGTTTCCACTTTCATCTTTATTCAATTTCACACAGAGACCACTTTCAGGTCCTAGTACTTTGTCCTGTGAAAGACCGGCGAGAATTTGGTTCATACACATTTCTGAAACTTCAGATTCAGACATTTGAGCATGAACTGCCGTCATTGAAAGACAGAGGAAAACTGCACTGAATATTTTGATCATTTTGCCGTCCGGAAGATAAGAGTTATACCCAGATTATTATAAGGCAATATAGGTAACGGGCAGATAACCCCTTAATATAGGAGAAATTTGCCCGTCATTCTTGAGGAAAGTCTGCTAGTTAGAGGTAAAGTCGTTTAATCGTTTCATCCCACAGGGTCTTCTTGCTCGAATAATAGGCATTTTTCTCCGGTCTGAACTCTTTTTCGAGCTTCCAGTATTTGCCCATGTCTTCAATCGAAAGCTCACCTTTTCCAACCAGACAGCCCACAGCAACGCCAAAAGCTGTTGTGTCGATCACCTGCGGACGAAGGATTGCTTTCTGAGAGAAGTTTGCCTGCATCTGCATAAGGATATCATTTGCGGCTGCACCACCATCAACTCTGATGTCGTTCAATTGTGGGAAATCTTTTTTGAAACTTGATACTGAATCATTAAGTGAGAGTGCGATTCCTTCAAGGCAAGCTCTCGCGATGTGCCCGTTGTGAGTGTCACGAGTGAGACCTACGATCGCTGCTTTTGCGTGTGAATTCCAATAAGGAGTACCGATACCTGTGAAGAATGGAAGGAACAAAACATTTTCCATCTGAGAAAGATCTGTCACTTGTGCAGCAAGCTCAGAAACTTCCGGTGATGATTTAATACTCTTTAAATTATCTCTTAACCATTGAACTGCAGCACCTGCGATATAAGCAGAACCTTCGAGTGCATAAACTTTATGACCACGGAAAGAATAAGCAGCAGTTGTTAAAAGACCAGTTGTTGAGTGAATGATCTTTTCACCCGTATTTAAGAGGAGAAAAGCACCTGTTCCGTAAGTTGATTTGATATCGCCAACACGAACACAGGCCTGACCAAAGAGAGCGGCTTGTTGGTCACCAAGAATAGAAAGAATGGGAATCCCGTCCGGAAGAATGCCAGCATTTTTTGTTTCACCAAAATTTGTGAATGATTCTCTGATCTCTGGAAGAAAATCTTTTTCAATGCCAAAGAAGTTCAGAAGGTCAGAGTCCCAGTTGAATGTTTCAAGATTCATGAGCATTGTTCGTGAGGCGTTTGATGCTTCCGTAACAAAACTTCGACCAGACGTAAGTTTATGAACGAGAAAAGTATCAATTGTTGAGAGACAAAGATCTTTTCTGTCTGCTGCAACTTTTACCGCCGGCACATGATCAAGAAGCCAGCGCATTTTTGTCCCCGAGAAATAGGGATCGAGTGGAAGACCCGTCTTTTTACGACACACTTCCTGATATTTTTGAGCGTGTTCTTCACACCACGAAGCAGTTCTACGATCTTGCCAGACAATAGCGTGATGAAGAGGTTTGCCTTTTTTGTCATAGGCACATGTTGTTTCACGTTGGTTTGTGATTCCAATTGCCGTGATATTTTTTGGATCTGCTTTCGTGCGTTTTAGAAGTGTTTCAACAGAGATTGAAACTGACTTCCAGATATCATCAAGGTCATGTTCAACCCATGCCGGTTTTGGATAAATCTGACGGTAGTCTGATTTTTCTTTATCGATCACTTTCAATGTTGAGGCATCAATGAGTAGAGAAGTCGTGCCAGTGGTACCCTGGTCAATCGCGAGTAAGTAGTTCATTCATCTATCCTTAGATAAGTTTACTTATGGAGTTAATTTTACTGTTTTTGTTCCGGGTTTATCATCAACAATCAGGTTGGCAGAGTATTGCCAGTAGCGCGCCAGATTTTTATTCATGATCGCGACAAATCCATAAGATAAACCGGTAATGACGGCAAGCAAGAGAACGAATTCAACGATAGACTGGCCTCTCTGACCGAGGGCCTTCATAAATTTAGATTGTGGTAACAACTTCCAGGGCTTCATAATCTTTACCAACTGGGATACATTTTAGACCGAAGGAATTGTCATGAAAAACAAGCTCATCCCGGTCCTATTATTCATTATGGCCTTTACAGGATTTCTTTCCACACAAATCCTGTGGGATAACTTCAATATTAATGCACAACAGGTCGATGGAGATAAACAAAAACACTCCGTTTATGAGACCAATTTCCAAACGCTTAATTTAACGACTTCTAAGAATACGACTATTGCTCTCAAGAACGATCCAGCGCCTGTTATCGTGCTTAATTTCTGGGCATCTTGGTGTATCCCTTGCCTGAAGGAATTCCCGAGCCTCGTTCAGTTTCAGGACAAATATAAGGGCAAAGTTAAAGTTCTGGGCATCAACGGTGACTCAGATGTTCCTCTTGAGCACATCAAAAAAACAGAAGCAAAGTATAAGCTGAATTTTGATTCTGTACCTGATCAGACGAGTGAAATCGCAGATAAGTTCATGGTGAGAACGTATCCGGTTTCAATTGTTTTTCATAAAGGTAAAGTTCTGTACGTTTCTAAGAAACTTCATAACTTCATGGATAAGGAATTCCTCTCCATGATTGATGATGCTCTTAAGGCAAACTAACCGCGAAATTTCTTCCCCAGTTATAAGTGATGTGTGAAAGACTCTCTGTTTTGAAGAGAGTAAATTTAGCATCCATTCCCGGAATAATAGCACCTTGATTATTGAAGCCTAAAGCTGCACTCGCATTCAATGTAATTCCGGCCCATAGTTCAGCCTGGTTGATTTTCAATTGAGCTGCGGCCATAGAAGCGACCAATAGGACGTTATCACAGTGGCATGAGCCAGGGTTGTAATCAGAGGCGATCGAAACTTTTGCTCCACCATCAAGAAGTGCGCGAGCCGGGGCAAGCGGTTTTCCAAGGAAAAATGCAGTGCCTGGTAGAAGAGTCGCCACAGTTTTAGAATTGGCGAGCGCTTCAATTCCAGTCGTTGAAATTTTGAGAAGGTGATCAGCTGAAAGAGCTTTGTGTTTTACAGCAAGTTCAGCACCGCCATTGTCATTCAATTCATCAGCGTGAATTTTTCTCGCTATT
>JBEIQF010000109.1:0-9698 GCA_040376635.1 Halobacteriovoraceae bacterium | reverse complement strand
TGACGGGGTCAAGAATCTCAACGTTTTTTCCCAGTGTCATAAGCCACTCAAAGAGGGCTTCACAAGGCTCAACGTAGGCCGCCCAGATAAGATCGCCGTTTGGATTGGTGATCATGCAGGGTTTACCCAGGAAGTGATGGTCCGGGAAAAGATTCGTGGACTGCGGATCGTGAATCTTCAGGATCAGTCTAGTTTCTTTTTCATTCATGCTTCTGATGGCCTGGATGAATTCTTCAATTTCAAACGGTGTGACTTTCGAAACACTCGTGGAAGGGACGGCTTTGAATTCTTTTACATCTTTCATCGGAACAACCACAAGACAGTGATCCTGTGAATCTTCCGCAATCAGCGAGAGATGCCCTTCAAGATGCAGGACTTTGCACGGATGAAGATTATATGTTTTGTTATCTTTCGTTTCGAGAGTAATTAATTGTTTATCATGTATCGCAATTTCTAAATCTTTGACCATGATCTGTTGAACTTCGCTTAATTCCTGATCCCAGAGCTCGAGCTGATTGAGTAATTCCATAACCACCTTTATTGGACCGTTCTCAGTAACCTTCTTCTTCAGAGAATACACAACGGGAGAATCTACTTTCTTATGGGCAGAGAGAATCTGATGAAGAGCAATCCACTCACCTGGACTCAAAGGCAGCATATATTGAATGGCCTCGCCATTAATATCCACCCAGCACTCGTCATCCTGATGGTAAACTTCCACACCAATACCGACAGGGAAAACCTGTCTCAAAAACCCTAACGCCTCATCCTCTCCAAGACCCATTTCCTGGGCCAGGTCAGATAGCTTAATGGCACCTTGTTTTTCTCCAAGAACCATCAGCTTTTTCAGCATTTCAGGATCACTAGCATTCTTCATAGAACCTCTTTCTTGACCATACTCATCGGGTATATCCCCAGAAGTCTTTAGTGCAAAATTGCGAGGAAAAGAGATAATAAAACCATGAATTTTTTAATGAGGAATCCAGTACTTGCCATCGGGATCATCATGATGGGCCTGTTTTTATACCAGGTTGCGAGTGATCAGAAATGGGGCATTTTCTATAACGAGAAGCTGATTGCGACCTCTTGTAAGGCCGTGGTGGTGAAACTCGAGAAGCAGATTCCTGCTAACTGGAAGATTTATTGTGAGGGGAATAACCTCGCAGTCGAAGTGAATGAACTCACTGTCCCTCCTGGAGCGACTAATCTTCGCACGCTTATGTACAGACAACTTGCAAACCACATGAGTTTTGTTGCTCGTACATCTCACGCTGACATTCTTGAAAAAGTTTATTTTGTGAGATTCAAACTGATTCACCCAAAGATGGTGATCAACGCTGTGACTGAAGGTAAATTTATCGTGAAGCTTGCGACTCTAGAAACGCCCGAGCATATCATGACTCATTTGCAGAGCACTGTTCAGGTCAAAGAAGACGTTAAATAAATCAGCATTCGGATCTTCTACTACTTCAGAAAATTCATAGCGAAGAGCATGAAGGTAAAGCCTGTCAGCTTGTTTTCCACCGTAAAGATCATCACCTAAAATAGGAAATCCCAGATGAGAAAGTTGCGCTCTGATCTGATGACGTAAACCTGTTTTCAGATTCACGAGTAGAAGAGATTTTCCTGCATTTGACGATATCTTCATCACAGACAAAGTTGCTTCCTGAGAATCATGAACCTGATCATCAGAAACTTTTTGTTTCACACCTTTCTGCCCTGTGGCCCTAAAATAGTGAGTCCAGCGGCCATCTTTATCAAATTCTCCATCCACCACTGCCCAGTAAAATTTCTTCTTCATCGCAGATTCGAAATTGCCCCTGATGGCCTTAAGGAACCGTTCATTCTTCGCGAGCAGCATCACACCGGATGTTTCATTATCCAGGCGATAAAGGAGTCCTCGGTCGTAATTAGCAGTGTTTACTTCAAGTGATTCAAACTTATTATTAGCAGCGAGGAAATTTAACAATGTGTCTTTGTCGTCATAGGAATGCGGATGGCAGTGAACACCAGACGGCTTATGAAGAACGATATAATCTTCATTCTCTGCCAGTATCAGAACTTCAGGTCCCCTGTACTCTGGATTGATCTTCATGTGATTAACAAGAGACAAGGGAAGCCTTGCGACTTCCCGAGATAAAACTTTTCGATCTTGTTCTTTGGATGAGTAATAGCGCTTAACGAGCTGGCCTGAACTTCCGAATGTTTTTTTCAGTGCTTCTTTAAAGGATGATTCTCCTTGAAGCCACGAAAGTTCAACAAACTCCATTACTGGGCCTCGACCTTGCGTCCTTCAACTCGAAGATCAACTTTCTTCAGAAGAAATTCCACACGGCGATCAGAAAGACTTCTGTTCACTTTTTCCTGAGGTCTTGAATCTCCGTAGAAAATCGTAGTGATACGATCCGCAGAAACTCCGCGCTGGATAAGTGATCTGGACACTGCAAGAGCTCTTTCACTTGATAGCATGTAAGCATCTGCACCTGTCTTAGCGTGCGTCTCCCCTGCTTCAGAGTGACCTTCGATCATGATGTTCCAGTTATTTTCTCTTAGCATTTTCACAAGATGGTTGAACACTGTGATGTTGATATCATCAATTTCAGTTGAACCTTTTCTGAACTGCACTTTGTCTTTCATACGCACGAGAATTGTCTCAGGCATTTCATAAACGTTTGCTGATTCAGAAAGTTCATTCTCAGAAAGCATCTTTTTAAGCTGGTTTAACTGTGTATCTGATTCACGGTTAATCTCATGTTTATCAAGAAGGCCTTCAGCTGTCAGAAACTCAATAGGAAATGGTTTTGCCGGCATGTCCGAATCGATCATTGTAGGTGCATCACTTGGTGATTTACCTGCTCTCATCACTTCACCAGCTTTGAGTACGTTACCACCAAATGCATTACGGAGTGAACCGATCGCAGCTTCATATTTTGCAGTTTCTGTTTTCGCGAATGAAAGCAGAAGAATGAAGAACGTCAGAAGAAGCGTACAAAGATCCGAGAATGTTGCAAGCCAACCGGGGGCACCTGGCTTACAGGGAGGACACTTAGGAGCGTCTGCCATACACTACTCCTTCTTCTCTTCAACCAGACGATCCTTCGGTGGAAGGAATGAATCTAGTTTTTCACGGATAACACGTGGGTTTTCACCCGCAACAATACCAAGGACGCCGGCAACGATGATGTTCATCTTTGTCGCTTCTTGTTTTGATCTTTGTTTCAATTTACCGGCAACAGGAATTGTGAACACGTTCGCAATAACTGAACCGTAGAATGTTGTCAGGAGGGCAACCGCCATCGCTGGACCGATTGATGAAGGATCCGACATGTTCTGAAGCATCTGCACGAGACCAATCAGGGTTCCGATCATTCCGAAGGCCGGACCATCTGCTCCCATCCCTTCCAGAACATCTACACCTTTTGAGTGACGATCTTCCATCGCTGCAATTTCGAGCGAAAGAATTGAAGTGATAACTTCAGGCGGACGGTTATCTGCTGCAAGAGTGACAGCTTTCTTCAAAAATTTATCTTCGACAGGAACTTTCTCAAGAGCGAATACAGATTCACGTCTAGCCGTCTCTGCGAGTTTTTGAATTTCATCAATCATGGCTTTTGGATCTACTGGCGTAGAGAAAATTGATTTCATGTAGTACGACATGAGGGCCTTCACGTTTTCCATCGGCCACTTGATGAGTGTGGTTGCGATAACACCACCGATCACCACCACCACTGAAGGAATATCAATGAAGATTGAGAGCGGAGATCCGTAAAGAATCGATCCGATAATCGCAAGTGTTGCTAACACTAATCCCGATACTGTTGAAATATCCATAGTTCACCCTTGAACAAAAAAGCGGTTGTATGGTTAAAGTATCGGAATCTTGGAAATGAACTTAAATGTTTGATCTTACTGGAGAATGGTAGTCGGAATTAGATTGGATTTTTGAAGGGCCCTAAAACAAAAAACCCCCGTCGTGGCGGGGGTTTTTTCTATTTTTCATCAGACATTAACATCGTTGAATCGATATACGAAAGCATCGCTGATCTCAGATCTTCTAATGAAACCTGGTCAGTGCTCTCACCTTTGAAGATTTCTTCTTTAATAAGTTCGACCGGGAAACCTGTCATTTTAGCGAGCACTTCCAAGCTCACTTTCCCGTTTTTCTCAGTACCAACCATGGCCTGATTATCGTTTGTCATTCTCGACTCCTTGAACTGTTTAGCTATCTAAATCCATTTAGTAGCAGATGCACCAAAGCGTATCTTTCGTGCAAAAACAAAGTCAATCAAAGGGAACTGAGATGTAAGATGATGTTAGGATATTCTTGAGAGAATTGGTTTAAATCGATGAAATCACTGATCTTTACTAGGTCTATAACCCGGGGCCCTAAGCAATGTTAGAAAGCTCGCAACCTTGGATTCCATCTCCTGGTACTCGCTTGTGGCCTTGGAAAGAAGAGTGATTCCTCCGCCTGCTCCGTAGCGCCAGATGCGATCTCCGATGGATGAAGAGATGGTGCGAATGTTGATGTTCGCAACTTTCTGATCGTCGATGCACAGAAGTGTTGAGCCACAATAAATGCCCCGCGAATATCGTTCTGTGTTCTGGATAATTTCCATCACACGTTTTTTCGGAGCACCAGTGACACTGCCTCCAGGAAAAACACATTCAAGAATTTTTAAGAGTGATAACGGATTTTTAATCTGCACACTGACCAGTGAATATTGATGTAGAAGACCAGGAACAAGAAGGGGTGCGCGAGCTTTGATCACTTTTGCGACTGGTTTCTCAAGACGATTCAGATCATTGCGAAGAAGATCTGTGATCATGTTGAGCTCACCCTCTTCTTTAGAATCAGCGAGCATAGCGGCCCAGTTTTTTTTCCAGTTCTTTCCTCTCTTCATCGTTCCCTTGATAGGCATCGTGAAGATTTCATTTTTCTTATATTGGAAAAGACATTCTGGTGAATTTGAAAGAATGAGTTCATCGCCGAGGAAAGTGGCGTGAGCATAAGCACTTAAATTATCGAGTGAGAAAAAGTAATCACAAACGTCACGCGGATCAATCACCTCTTCCGTCTCAAAATCAAACGGGTACGTGAGGTTAACCTGATAGCAGTTACCGTTTAAAAGCTCTTCCTGGATGTGATTAAAGGCTTCCTTGTACTCACTCCACGATGGCCTCTCAAGACTCTTGAGAGGAATGGAAGTGATCTTCGTTTTTGATTTGCGCTTGAAAGATCTTTTCTCATATTCAATTTCAATCGCGAGAGGAGCTTCATCATTCACTGTGTGGCCAAGACCCTGAAGGATCAGGCCGAGTTCATAATAAAAATGGAAGACGGCCGGTGTTTTATACTTGTCCTGAATTTTGATGTCTTCGAGACGCTTTAAGAAATGTTTCAGTGGATAGACTTCCGGAAACCCGGTGAGAAGATTCAGACGGGTTGTGCGGTAATAGATATAAGCGCTCTTAGGATTTGAGAGTTCAAGATAGCTTGAATTGTTCCAGCGAAAGCGCGAAAAGATCATGCGTGTTCAGGTTTTCCGGAAGGTGCAAGATCAGCAAACTTCGTCTGAGAACCGATCCATGAAAGATCTACGGTTTGTGGTTCACCGTTACGGTTCTTAGCGATGATCACTTCAGCAATACCTTTCTTAGGAGTCTGAGGATCGTAATATTCTTCACGGTGAATCAGACAAACAATGTTGGCATCCTGCTCGAGTGATCCTGATTCTCGAAGATCCTGAAGCTGAGGACGTCTGTCTGTTCTTGAAGCGGCAGTACGGTTAAGCTGTGAAAGTGCTACCACAGGGATTCCAAGTTCGTTTGCGAGCATTTTAAATCCACGCGAGAGCTCGGCAATTTCCTGTTCACGGTTTTGTTTCTTCACGTGCATCGGCATGATCTGTAAGTAGTCCACAACGATCATCGCGAGTCCCTGCTCTGCTTTAAGTTTTCTGCAGTAAGAACGAATATCCATCAAGTTCGTTGAGCCTGAGTCATTGATATATAGTTTTAAGTTAGAAAGTTTCTGAATCGCATTTGAGATTGATCTCAAATCCATTTCATTGAACTCTTTTGTCTTGAGTTTACGGCCATCAACGTTCGCTTCACTTGAAAGAAGACGCATTGAAAGCTCGGCGTACATCATCTCGTAAGAGAATACCGCTACGGCCTGATTTGTTTGTCTTGCAGCTGCTACGGCCCAGTTAAGAGCGAGAGCTGTCTTACCCATACCAGGACGAGCTGCGATCAGAACGAGCTGACCAGGCTGAAGTCCAAGAAGAGCTCTATCGATTGAAGCAAAACCAGTCGAGACACCCATGATCTCGCCTTTCGCGCGAGCAGGTTTCTCGAGTTCTTTTAAGTTTTCATAAAGCGCCTGCTTCAAAGGAATCATCTTGTTCCCTTTGGTCTGAGCAGTCAGCTTGAAAAAACTCGCTTCAACTTCCTGAAGGAAGTCTTCAACGTTACCAGAAAAATTTGTCCCGGATTGCATCACACGCGTAGCAGTTCTCACCACTTCACGAAGCATCGCTTTCTGCTTGATGAGCTGTCCGTAATATTCAACGTTCGCAGCAGAACCAATCTCATCACAAATTGTCACGAGAGCTGTCTGGCCGCCGATCTTTTCAAGTTTACCGTGATCATTCAGCTTACTTGCCACAGTCACGATATCAAACGGCATAGACTCCATATGGAGATCTTTGATTGCCTGATAAATAACGCCGTATTGAGGATGGTAGAAGTCCTGAGAATCCAGGTTCACATCTGAGATTTCATCAAAGCTTGAATTATCAATAAGCAAACAACCCAGAAGCGCTTTTTCAGCACCTAAGTCGTGAGGTAATTCATTACGGTTCTCTTGCTTCTCTTGTGCCATTACAAGCTTCTCCAGAAAAATCTTTGATTGTGAGAGTGACTATATACCATGTGCGGAAGGTCGAGTGAGCGATAGTTTACGAATGTAAAAAGAAGTAAGGTCAAAAAAATACCCAGGGAGAATAAATCCTCCCTGGGTAAATAGATTCAGATTACTCTGCGTTAGCAGCAGCTTCTGCTTCTGCAGCAGCAGCAGCTTTAGCAGCTTCGATTTTAGCTTTCTTCTCAGCGTTTCTCTTCTGAGCTTCAGCTTGTTCTTTCTTAAGTTGTTCTGCCATAGCAGCATCGATAGCAACTTTAAGATTGAAAGTAGCAGTAACGTCGTTGAAAAGCTTAGCTTTAACTTCGTATGTGCCTAGAGATTTGATTGAACCGTCGAAAGAAAGAAGACGTCTTTCTACATTCACGCCAGCTTTTTCTAGTTCTTTTGAGATCTCTTGAGATGTAACTGCACCGAATAGACGGCCGTTAGCACCAACTTTCTTGATAAGCTCAACAGTCATGCCTTCAAGTTTTTTCTTAACAGCAAGAGCTGCGTCTTTCTCAGCGCCAATTTTCTTAGCGAGAGCTTTTTGCTTGTCTTTAAGAACGTTAGAGTTCTTATCGTCAGCAAGGATTGCGAATTTCTTCGGGAAAAGATAGTTACGAGCGAAACCAGCAGATACGTTAACGATCTCGCCGATTGTTCCAAGAGCTTTTACCTTCTCAGTAAGGATGACTTTCATATGGTTCTCCTAAAAATTAATCTTCAGTTTTACGTTTTACAAAATACTTTCTGAAATCAAACCAATTATCAAATAAACCGGCGACTGCAATGAGGTAGTTGGCCACGAAGATGGTAATCATCACGATCAACGTACGAAAAAAACCGACAACTCCAAGAAAGTTCAAAAGGTCACTGAACACACCGAAGCCCTGGAAGAAATAAAAAATCCCAAGACAATAGATGACAGTTTTACCAATCGACTCAAAAGCTGCTCCGAACTGGTCACCCCAGACAGCGAGTACTAAACCAGCGGCAAGTACAATCACAAATCCGAAAGGAACTTTGAAGTTCAGAAGGTCTTTTTCAGAATGAGGATAATCATTTCCTGAAAATAAAAGCCTGCGGCTTTTAAGAACGAGGAACATGTTAAACCAAAGCATCAGGAACACACCCATGAAGAAATAGCTTGGAAATGATTCAATCAATTCGTCAGCAATTAATTCAGGACGATCAAGAAGCTGAAGAACCTGGATCGAGTCTTTATCCCCGCTCAGTTCAATAGCTTTTTTCTGCTCTTCGATTTTATCCTTACTCTTCTCCAGCTGCTGAATGATGAATTCTTTAGGAGTCTGATTGCTTGAAGCTAAAAGGTATGTAAAACCGGCACTCGTGAGTAGGAAAATTCCCAGCCCAAAAGTAACCATGCCCTTCACCGGAGAAAATCCGCGACGGACGATTTCAGAGATACCTGCACCAAACAAGAACACAAAAAGATAAAAACCAAACAGAGTCAGATCTTTATATAGCAAAGTTGCGAACACAAAGGTCACAACCATTCCCGCTACACCAACCAAAAGACCTTTCGTTCTTCCATAAAGGATCGAAGCAAGTGCCAATGGAAAAGGAGCGAAGACAGACATGATGAAGCTGATACACAAAATAACAGACGATGCACCTAGAAGGAGCAAGCGACCTGTAGTCAATTGTGGAGTTTGCATCACGCTGGCCGACATACCGATTTACCTAAACCAATTAACGAGAAATTTCGTTAGACTGGTAGCTGATAAGAAGCATGTTACGACCACGTTTGATAGCTTCGTTTGCACGACGCTGGAACGTAGGCGTAAGGCCTGTGATACGAGCTGGAGAAATTTTTCCGAACTCGTTAACTAGCCATGAGTATGACTTAGGACTCTTCCAGTCTGGATAAGTCTTAGTAGCTGAGAAGTAACATGACTTGCGCTTAGAGTGCATTTTCTTGTCTTTATCTTCGCCACCGAATCCACCTTCGTCATCAACGTCAGCTGCTTGAGTGTGATTTGGGTTTTTGTAAGACTTAACGATTTCTGCTTGATGCTTATCTTCACCTAGTTTGATGATGAGATGGCGAACAAGATTTTCGTTAATAAGGAATTTACGCTCGATTTCTGCGTTAAGGTTACCAGCACCTTTGTACATGAAATAGTGGTAAGCACCTTTCTTAAGACCAGATTCTGTAGGTTGAGCAAAAGATTTTACTCCCCATGAATCAGTAACTAGAACTTCTGCGCCGAACTGCTTGAATGTCTCAGTTAGTGAACTCTTAATTTGGTTCACAACTTCCTCAGATGCGTCAGGGCGAACGACGAAAGCCGTTTCGTAGATCATATTTCCTCCTGGATTATAAAAAGCCCACAAGACAATTCCTGTGAGCGAGATGAAATAAGTTAAAATGAATGTCCGAGGGAAAATAACACAGCTCCCCTAGGGAGTCCAAGCCTAAGTGCTGAAACGTTTTCATACTCATCGCGTCAACGATGGTCAGGTAATCTGTCTTGCCGTAAGAAGGAATCACCCCAGGAGACAGTATGCGAACCACGACCTTTTTATTCGGTTTTTTATTCATATTTTCAATAACTTCGAACGCACAGACCGACGTTGCGGCCCAGATCCGTGAAGCCAGGTCCATCACTGATAAATGGATGTCCTTGAAGTCGAAAGGCCTCACCAAAAAGGATCTCTACGAAGGACAGGCCGAAAAAGCGGATTATATTATCTCCGGCATCCCCTCTTACGTGAAAGAAGTGTCACCGAAAAATGTGGTTTATCGACATTACACAGGGACAGC
>JBEIQF010000118.1:0-9286 GCA_040376635.1 Halobacteriovoraceae bacterium | reverse complement strand
GCCTGCAGAAAGACAATCGATCTGATTGTTTGAAGTCTCTCGAGATCTTGTTTCATCATCCAGTCGAGAAGGGCAAGTCCACCCAGAGAGTGAGTGACGAAAATGGCTTTTTTGTTCTTCGCTGCAAGAGTTGAGATTTTTTTCTCAATACGTTCGATCGTAAATTTCACATCAATTGATGAGCTTGGAATAAGTGAAACAGAAACACCCATTTTGCGGTAGTGATAAATCTGTTCACCAAAGTTGTTCTTAAAAACTTCTGAAACAATTCCGGGAATAAAAACAATCTCAGCATCGGAGAGTGAGTCCATATCCCTCGAATCTAAAATCACATCCTGTGCATAAAATTTGTTGTAGGTATCAGTCTGATCGGCAGCGATCACAAATGAAGAAGTTAAGAAAATCAGAGCGAGTAGTGCCTGAATCATGTCGGGTTTTTTACCACTCATCCTGATATTAGAAAATATGTAAAAATGACGATAGAGAGAGGATGAAACGAAGGCTAATCCGCCGGATTTATAAGCAGCACCTTCTCTGGGAAAAGAATATGTCCAGGAACATATCCCTTCTTGAGGTTGTTACTCTGTTTACGATCGTCGTTTGTATCATCGTAAAATACGCTCCTTTGCTCTAGGGGATTAAATAATTCGGACCATTTAGCCGATAAGTCACCTGTGAAACCACCCTTCTCAAAATTCATCCATCCCGTAGATCGTAACCAATTCAGACTGCATATTCTGAAGGTGTTTTGTTTTCAGATCGTACTCATCACGATCGCCTACATTGTTCTTCAAAATAGAGATGTGGAAGTTACAATCTTTGATAATAGTTTTGGGAATCTCTATCTTGCGTGGATGATCAATTTCTTTATGCTCGCTTTTGTTTACGACATCGATAAGTTTCGTGGTCGCTTCAAAGATATTTATCCAGATCAGGAATTAAACAAGATCTTTTATTTCATCGTGGGATTTGTTCCGCTCCTGTTTTTTGCGATGATTGCTTTCTTTTGTTACAAGAAAAGTGACTCTGACAGCATGTATCCGAGAGGATTCAAGGTTCGTTATGCTATCCTTGCAGCTTTGCCACTTATCATTCTTCAAGGCCTGAGTATCAAGGTCGCTTACAATATCGCTTCACCAACCGGTTACTACATGATGAACATGCTTCGCGAGACCATCATCGTGGAGGAGTTTAAGAGAAATCCGGCCGTGAAAGGCGATATCTTTGATCAATACATGGCTCAGTATTCTTCAGATCTATCGACTTCTGAAATTGTTATTCTTCTCTCGAGAGAATCGACAGTTCATTCAAAAGTAAATGACAGATCAATTGCCAGCGAAAAAGAGCTCATCGAAAATGGCTTCCATGTTGGCGTTCAATTCATCAATTCTTGTCACAAGGCCATCTCACTTGCTGATCAAAGTAAGCTCAAATTTTTTGATTATGGACCTCTCCAGTGGCTTCAGCCTAGTGGTCCGTTCGAAATTGTTCTGACAACATCGATGGAGTATCAGCTGAGCAGAAAGGCGAGCTGGCAGTTGCATGAGAAATGCAGAACGCTTCTTGATAGGCTTGAGAGAAGCACTGAAAAATTGCCTGTTGAAAAGAGACAGATGTATGGCCGTGAGATTGCAAGTCTTAGAACGAAGCTGGATTCAAAAAAGTAGTCGCTACCTTTTCAACACCCGCATTCTGGATTCTTTCTTCATAACCTCTGCCGATTTCAAGTTCGCCTTCAATTGACCACACATCAAATTCAATGCGGTTTTTAAGATCAAACGAACTCGTCTTGCAGTTAGTTTCCGAACACCATTTAGCAAAGGCCGTGTGTTCTTCACCGTTGAAGGAAATGAACCTCATTTCATCGAGCATTTTGGCGCGGGCAGAGCTTCCGATCAGGAAGTCAGAGTACATGGTCTTTTGGAGGAAGGTCTGCTCAAAGGTCACAAACGGGCGAATAAAGTCGGCCGTGGTCATTGCAGAATATGCTTCGGCGAGGTTAGGGTCCGAGACGATAGCGAGCGTGTAATCTGATCCACAAAGAGAGGCGGCGGCAAGGCTCCAGGCGAGTTCTTTGTAGAGTCTCAAACTGTGGAGCATAAGGCGTTTTGAGAGTTCGTGGTTCACGGTTCCGGCGGCCACGCGGAGGGCGAGACCTTTCACCAGTTTCTGGTCGTCTTTCTTCAGCGGATGATTTTCCGGCCACTTACTGAACCGCACGAGGCGTCCAAGGTGGTGAGAGGCGTTTGCGTAGACGTAACCCATCATGGACGAAGGTTCATGGCCTGAGCGTCGAAAGAGCTCAAGGTAGCTCAAACTCACATAACTATTTTGCACAACTTCCGGGCCAGAATTTATGAGCGAGGTAATTTTCTCTTCGACAAGCGTTCTCCAAAAAGCTTCTGATTGCGAATCCTTGGAGTCGCAGAAGGCCTGTTTTTCTATCGGAGAAGAGTAGAAAATATCTGGCAGAACTCTGCTCGCCAGGGCCGCGTGACTGAGAAAAAGGATGGTGAAAATCAGGGTCAGTTTCATTCTAAGAAAAGGCTAGCAAGGCCAGAGTCCCGCTGGCACCAAATAATTTCATACTTCTGATTATTTCTTTGAGGATTAGGGGTTTTAAGTTAATAATTCCTTTATGGTAATCAGAATTCAGGATCTCAAAAAATCGTTCCACAATCGGGCCGTCATTGACGGCATCTCGATTGATGTGACTAAGGGTGATCTGGTTGCCATTATCGGGCCTTCTGGCTGCGGTAAATCGACTCTTCTTCGTTGTATCAACGGACTTGAAACTTCTGATGCTGGTTCAGTTGAAGTGTTCGGGACAGAGTTAAAAAGCCCATCAGAAATTGGTCAAAAAGAATTCCAGAAACGCTCTCTTACTGTTCGTCAGAAAGTGGGAATGGTTTTCCAGAACTTCAATTTATTTCCACACCTCACGATTCTAGAAAATTTGATCAAGGCGCCGATGGTTGTGAGTCAGGTTTCTAAAACTGATGCTGAAACAAAAGCGCGCGAGCTTCTTAAAAAAGTTGGTCTCGCAGATAAAGCTCATCACTACCCGGATCAGATCTCGGGCGGTCAGCAGCAGCGTGCGGCGATTGCACGAGCACTCGCGATGAATCCAGAAATTCTTCTTTATGATGAGCCAACATCAGCACTTGATCCTGCACTCGTGCAGGAAGTTCTTCGCGTGATGAAGCAACTCGACCAGGAAGGCATGACTCAACTGGTGGTGACTCACGAAATGCGTTTCGCCCGTGACGTTGCAGACAGAATCGTTTTCGTGGATCACGGAAAGATTGTTGAGATGGGATCTCCTGAAGAGATTTTCGGAAACCCTCAGGACCCTCGTACAAAAAACTTCCTAAGGCACTTCCTATGATGAAGTTCCTTTTACTCTCACTTATTCTTGTTCTCTCAACGTCTGCATTTGCAGCGAAGGCAAAACTACGTTGGGGTGGCGATATTGAAAGTGGAGCACCTTTCGCTTACACGTCTCCTGATGATGAAGATAAGCTGATTGGTTTTGAAGCAGAGATCGTTGAACTTCTCGCTAAAGATCTCGATATGGAAGTCCAGTTCGTCCAGAACAGCTGGGACGGATTGATCGAAGGCCTTAACCGTGGTGATTACGATATCGTGGTGAACGGAGTAGAGATTACTTCTGATCGCGCGGAAGTCGTGAACTTCAGCCAGCCATACTATTACACATCTGAGACTCTTGCTGTTCGCAAAACGACGAATGATATTTCTGCTCTTGAGCACTTGAAAGACAAAAAAGTGGGAACACTGGATGCTTCACTTGCTCAGCGTATTCTTTCAGAGCAGAAGTTTCCGATTCAGATTGTTGGATACGACGAAGAAATGCATGCGTATTCAGATCTCGCTCTCGGAAGAACTCAAGCCGTACTTCTTGATGAGCCAATTGCTCTTTACTACGCCAAACCGAACACTGACTTAAAACTAGTCGGTGGACCGATCGGTTACATGGAATACGGAATTGTCACTCGCAAGAATGATCCGGCATTCAGTGAAAAAATCCGCGCGAGTCTTCAGAAGCTCATTGCTACCGGCAAAATCCAGGAAATCCTTGAGCGTTGGGGCATGTGGAATGAAATGACAGCGAAGGCGTGGGGGAAAGACACTGCTCCTCTTACGAAGCCTATTGCTTATTATAAGTTTTTAGAAACTGCTGCCGGCAAAAAAACGTGGAAAGAGAAAATCCAGAAGTATATCGACTTCCTTCCGAAACTTTTGAAGGGTGCCGTCATGACATTGGAGATTTCAGTTATCTCCATGGCACTTGCAATGTTCCTTGGTCTTCTGACTGCTCTTTGTCGCCTTTACGGAAATGCGCCAGTTCGCTGGTTAGCTCTCACTTACGTTGAGATCTTCCGTGGTACGCCACTACTGATTCAGCTCTATCTTATTTTCTACGGTCTTCCTCACGTAGGCATCAGCCTAGAGCCTATGGTCGCTGCGATCCTGGGTCTTGGTTTGAACTACGGTGCGTGTGAAGCTGAGAACTATCGGGCAGGAATTCTTTCTATCCCTCGCACACAGATGGATGCTTCGGCAGCTTTAGGGATGAACTGGTATCAGTCACTTCGCCACATCATTCTTCCTCAGGCTATCAGAGTGGTGATTCCACCAGTGACGAATGACTTCATTGCTCTTCTTAAAGATTCTTCTCTTGTATCTGTGATCAGTATGGTTGAGCTCACGACAATTTACGGTCAGCTTGCTTCAACTCACTTTGATTATCTTGGATTAGGGATTCTTACGGCCGCGGTCTATTTTATTATTGGATTACCGTTCGTTAAGCTCTCACGCTATTTTGAAAGAAAAATTATGACTGCTTCGCCTCAGATTGTGCATGAAGCACCTGAGAAAGAAGAGGCAGAACCCGTTAAAACAGCTGTTGCTGCTGAATAATTCTACAAAGAGCCATAAGTCCTGATGTTTTTCACTAACGGGTGAGTTTCCAGTAAATTTTTTGGAAGATTGGAATAGATATAGATCGAATGCTTCCAGAAGCCTTCTCTAGGCCCTATGAGATGTAGTTTGTTCTGATATAAGGATGACTTGATATAAGGTAGAGGAAGAAAACTACAGCCCGTTCCGCTCGCTACAAACCTCACGAGACAAGACACAATATTTGATTCTAGTAATACATTTTTCTTAAAACCCTGCTTACGTTTGAAAGCTTGATATTCTTTCCCGAGCTTAATATCAGTCGTCGGAACGATAAGATCCTCACCAAAGTAATCGAGTACTTTCTGAATATTTGATGGGTGATCAAATGTAGGAGAGCTGGGGAGTGCTGAAGATGTTGCAAAGAAAACCGGAAAATCTACTTTAACGTGATTCCATGTTGAATGAATTTTTTCAGGAGAGAGAAGGATATCTGTTTCATTGTTCTCTGCTTTTGAAAGCACTTCATCAGCGTCAGCTGATATGATCGACATTCGAATTTTCTCTTTCTTGGAAAGTTTTGCAACCACTTCAGCAACAAATGGTCTTTCGATTTCATTCGAGACTAAAATTCGAATCGTTTCGTTTTTTTTGTTCTCTGGTTTTTGTTCGATGATGGAATTCAATTGATCTTTCAAATCATAGAACATGGACGAAGATGCAAGTAGCTCCATGCCTTTTGTTGTCAGACTGATTGATTTTCCATTCCTGAGAAACAGTGGGAAACCAATTTCTTTCTCAAGATTTTTTATCTGCATACTCAGAGATGGCTGAGAAATGCCTATAATCGCAGCAGCTTTGGAAATGTTAAGTTGTTCTGCACAAATGTAAAATGAGTATAGGCTATTCAAATTTAGCATATAGTTTTCTCCTATATCAGACGATCTTATATAAGAATTGCTTATTTTGAAAGAGTGTTTTATAATGACCATTCATGAAATTATCTATGAGATTCGTCCTCCCATTGGTTTTCATACTGGGGCTCATTACATACTTCCTCGTACCACTCACAGAAAGTCTTACACTCACTTGGTTTAAAAGAGATCTTGATTTAAGAAGTCAGCTCATCGCAAGATCGATTGGTTCGTCGATTTCTAAGATCTCGAATCCGGATATTAAAGAAATTTTTGAAGACTTCGCTCAGGATGAAAGACTTCTTGCGATAGGATTTTGTAATAAAGAAAATAAACTCATTCTTTCTTCTAAAAGATTTCCGAAGGAAATTGACTGCCTTTCAGATGTTGATGCATCAGAAGATATGCATGTGGCCGTGAACCCTATCTCAATTGGAGAAGAAAGTGGCTCGCTCGTGGTTATTCACGATATGAGCTTTGTGAAAAGAAGAAGTGAGACGACACGTTTTTATATCGTCATTTTCTTTTTAGCTCTTACATTTGTTATTTCTCTTCTCACTGTTGCAATTGCTCAGCTGAGCTGGCGCGGCTGGATGTCCAACATCCGTTCTTTGCTTAAAGGTGATGGACTTTTCAGTCTCATGACACTTAAACCAAATCCTGAAATGCGCCCACTGATGAAAGATCTCAGGCTTCTCGTGAGAGATCTTGAGAAAGACAGAAAAATCAGGGATGACCTTCAGTTGTCGTGGACTCCACAGTCTCTTAAAGAAATTCTCCAAAAAGAACTTTCTGGAGATGAAGTTCTTATTCTCTCAAATCGCGAACCTTACATTCATACTCACAAGAATGGTGTGATTGAGGTTCAGGTGCCAGCAAGCGGACTTGTCACAGCACTTGAACCAATTATGCGAGCGTGTTCAGGAACATGGATCGCCCACGGAAGCGGGAATGCAGACAAAGATGTTGTGGATAAATATGATCGTGTCAGAGTTCCTCCTGAAAATCCTACATATAAGATTCGCAGGGTATGGCTCTCTAAAGAAGAAGAGAATGGATATTATTATGGATTCTCAAATGAAGGGATGTGGCCTCTTTGTCATATTGCTCACACGCGACCTACATTCAGGACTTCTGACTGGGAATACTACAAGCAGGTAAATGAGAAATTCGCACAGGCGGTCATTGAAGAAGCGAGAACAGATAATCCAGTGATCCTCATCCAGGATTATCATTTTGCCCTGGCCCCCAAAATCATCCGTGAAAAATTACCCAAAGCCACAATCATAACCTTCTGGCATATTCCCTGGCCCAATGCTGAGTCATTTGGCATCTGTCCTTGGCGTGAAGAGATTCTTGAAGGTCTTCTTGGTTCAAGTATTCTGGGGTTCCATACTCGCTTTCACTGCAATAACTTTCTCGACGCGACAGACAGGTTTCTTGAGAGCAGGATTGATCGCGATCATTCAGTAATCTCTTTCCAGCAAAAGTTAACAGCTGTGAAGGCCTATCCGATTTCTATTGAGTGGCCACCTCGTTGGATGGAAAATCCCATGACGATTTACGAATGCAGAAATTATATTCGCACCAAGAATAATCTCGGTATGGATATTAATTTTGGCATTGGTGTCGATCGCCTTGATTATACAAAAGGTATTCTCGAACGCTTCATGGCAGTTGAAAGGTTATTGGAACTCTATCCTGAGTTCATTGGTAGATTCACTTTCATCCAGATTGCGGCACCAACAAGAAGTGCCATTGCTCAATATCAGCATTTTGAAAGTGATGTGCGTGAACTCGCTCATCGGATTAATTCGAAATACGGAACGGAAAACTATAAACCTATCCTTCTCCTTGTCGAACACCATGGACCCAAGGATGTGTTTACTTATTTCCGTGGATCAAGTCTTTGTTTTGTAAGTAGCCTTCATGACGGGATGAATCTCGTTGCGAAAGAGTTTATCTCCTCCAGGGATGACGAAGAGGGCGTTCTGGTACTGAGTCAGTTCACCGGCGCTGCCAAAGAATTACCAGAAGCCCTAATCGTTAATCCTTATGACATAGACCAATGTGCAAACGCACTTGCGATTGCACTCAGCATGCCTGTTATTGAACAAAAGGAACGTATGAGAAACATGCGAGCTTTTGTGAAAGAGAATAATGTTTTCCGCTGGGCCGGCAGAATGTTAATAGATGCGGCTACAATGAGACAGAGAAAGAGATTTGAACGAAGATTCAGTCAGGAAGAGAAGGTTTAATATGGAATACCTTCTTGATCCTAAAAACTTAAAAGTTCTGGAATCGTTTTCAATCGTAAAGACTCTTTATGCCTTTGATTACGACGGCACATTGGCCGCGATTCGTCCTGAACCTTCAAGCGCCTACATGACTGAGCAAGTGAATGACCTTTTGAAGCAACTTTCTATGGTTGCCCCTGTAGCTATCATCACGGGTCGAGGAGTGGACGACGTAAAAAAATTCCTGAATTTTGAACCGCATTTTATCATTGGGAATCATGGAATCGAAGGTACTCATTCTGAAAATGACCTGAAGTTGATGGAAGATCTTGTTATCAAGTGGAAAGAAAAACTAAAAATTTTGCCCCCGGAAGTTTTAATTGAAGACAAGAAGTATTCACTTTCTCTTCATTATCGATCCGATATTTCTCCTTTTTTATCGGTGATAAAGGAATTGCCGGGGGCAACTCTCGTTACAGGTAAGGCGGTCATCAATATTGTTCCAGGTTCCGGGACAAACAAGGGACAGGCCATGAATTTTCTGATGAATAAATATCAGTTTCATTTTGGCTTTTATATTGGTGACGATCAGACTGATGAAAATGTGTTCGCCTACAAGAACTCCAGGCTCATTACTGTCAAAGTAGGCAAGGATGATCAATCTCTCGCCAAATATTTTCTAAAATCACAAAACGAAATAGAAATTCTTCTTAGCTCACTTGTGCAATTCCTTAAAAATGGCAAAATTAACTGATGAGCGACACTAAACCCATCATGACAACTGCCATCCGAGAACTTATGGATCATAAGGTCCAATTCACTTCTCATTTTTATAAATATGAAGAGAAGGGTGGGACAGCGAAATCATCCATAGAACTTGGAGTAGAAGAGCATATTGTCGTAAAGACACTCATCATGGAAACAGAAACAAAATTTCCTCTCATTGTTCTCATGCATGGAGACTGCCAGGTCTCGACAAAAAATCTAGCACGCATCATGAATGTGAAAACTGTTTCGCCTTGTGAGCCGGCCATTGCTAATAAACATTCTGGTTTTGTTGTGGGTGGAACTTCTCCGTTTGGAACAAAAAAGAAAATGCCCGTCTATATTCAGAAAACTATTCTTGATCTTGAAAAGATCTACATTAACGGTGGAAAGCAAGGCTATCTCGTGAGCATGAATCCTCAGGAGATTAAGAGAGTCTTGAAACCTATT
>JBEIQF010000129.1:0-8592 GCA_040376635.1 Halobacteriovoraceae bacterium | reverse complement strand
TCTCAATACACCCGGGTGGAAAGGATCATAGAGGTTGTGAATGTTTTCGTTCATGCGATCAACAGCGCAAACATATTGAATAAGATCATTGGTGCCGATGCTGAAAAAGTCCACATGCTGGGCAAGCAGATCTGCCATGATAGCCGCGGATGGAATTTCAATCATGATTCCCACGCGGATGTTATCTGAGTAAGTGAGACCTTGTTTCTTTAATTCAATCTTACAATCTTCAAGCACGGATTTTGCGGCCTCAATTTCCTCGAGTCCTGAAATCATCGGAAACATGATCGAGAGGTTACCAAATACCGAAGCACGAAGAAGTGCTCGCAGTTGCTCTTTAAAGAGTGGCCGATCCTGTAAGCAATAACGAATTGCCCTGAATCCAAGGAATGGATTTTCTTCCTTCGGGATTTTTAAATAAGAGAGATGCTTATCTCCACCCACATCAAGAGTCCGGATGACAACGGGTTTATTGCCCATTCCTTCCAGGACTTTTTTATAGATCGTGAACTGTTCCTCTTCAGATGGAGCTTTCTCACGGTCCATATAAATGAACTCAGTCCTGAAGAGACCGATACCATCTGCACCGTTTCTGATCACAGAATCGAGATCGAGGGGAGAAGCGATGTTTGCTTCTAGATGAACTTGGCGATTATCTTTTGTTGAAGGAGCGAGATCTCTATAAGCGAGCATCTCTTCTTTCATCTTGATAATCTTGTTTCTGCGATCCTGATAAATCTTCAACGTATCCTGATCAGGAGAAGGATAAACTTCTCCAGCTTCTCCATCAATAATCAGAAGATCACCATTCTTAATAGATTTCGTAGCGTCTTTCAGACCGACGACTGCAGGAAGCTCCATCGTGCGTGCCATGATCGCCGTATGAGAGGTTTTACCTCCAACTTCAGCAACAATACCAATCGTCCTCTTAAGATCAATTCCGGCCATCTGCGATGGGGTAATATCATGTGCAACCAGGATCACATCTTCTTTTAAGTTTGAAAGATTGATGGAGTCGATTCCGAGAATCTTTCTGATGATGCGAGAGCTGACATCCTTGATGTCAAGTGAACGCTCGCGCATGTACTCGTTATCCATTGCCTCAAACATAGAAATGAATCGTTTTGCAACGACATCTGTGGCGAGAGAGGCCCGAGAGTGTTGAGTGCGAATTTCTTCATGAACACTGTCGATGAGTTCCGGATCCTGGAGGATAAGAGAATGGGCTTCAAAAATCTGTGCTTTATCCTCTCCGAGAGTGGCAAGCGTCTTCTGGTAAAGCTCATTCAACTCTTCCAGAGAAGAGCTGACAGCAGAATCGAAGCGTCCGATTTCTGATTCAATATCAGTTGTCTTACCGCTTTCAAGTGTGATCTCTACGTTTTCAACAACGAGAGCTTTGGCGATACCAATTCCGTACGAAGCGCTTTTACCTATCAGCATACTAGAGGCTGAACTTATTTTCGATAAGAGTGCCGAGCTTCTTCATTGCTTCAGCTTCGTCTTCACCCTTAATAATAAGAGTGATCTCAGCATCTTTTGAAAGGCCAAGGCTCATGAGACCCATGATCGACTTACCATTTTTTGTCATGCCGTTTGATTTTACTTCAACGCTTGATTTGAATTCGTTGGCAACTTTTACAAAAGCACCAGCTGGTCTTGCGTGCATGCCTTCTTCATTGAGGATTTTAAATGTTTGTTCCATGTTATTTCCTGATTTGAATGATCGAAGTGTTGAGTGGAGCAACACCTGTTGTTTTTAGTATTTTAACTTCAGAAAGATCTGCACTGTTCGTTACAACGAAAGGAGTGAGATGTGATTTCGCTTTAGCTTTCACGAGAGCAAGATCAAATTCAATCAATGGCTGTCCTGCTTTGACCTTGTCTCCGTTTTTCACAAGACCCTTAAAGCCTTCGCCGTTCATCTTCACTGTATCGATCCCAACGTGAATAAGAACTTCAGCACCATTGTCCGCAGCAATAGCAACTGCATGATTAGTTTTAAAGATTGTGCCAATGACACCGTCACAAGGCGAGTAGACCATACCCTCTGAAGGATCGATCACTACACCTTCACCCATCATCTTCTGAGAGAACATTTCATCCGGTACAGTTGAAAGATCTTTGATCTCACCTTTGATCGGATTGAGAAGGACGGACTTATCAGGGCCAGCTTTCATGATCTTTTTCATTTCTTCTTTCAGAAGATCTGACTCTGTACCAAAGATAACCTGAATATTACCGCCGCCTGCATTAACACTGCCAGTAGCTCCAAGTGATTTAAGCTGATTGAAATTTACTGAGCCAGCGTCATTAACTGAAAGACGAAGGCGCGTAATACAGGCATCAAGATGTTTTATGTTGTTCTGACCACCGAGTGCTGTGAGGATGGCCGCAGCTTTGCCAGCGCGATCGAAAGTGTTCGAAACATCTTCAGAATCAGCAGATTCATCTTCACGACCCGGAGTCTTGAGATCAAGCCATCCGATCGTAAAATAGAATGAGGTAAAGTATGCAAGACCTGTGAGAGGTCCTACGATAAAGAAAAAGAGATTCTGGTTTTTAGCATTGAAGGCACCGAGAAATAAATCAATCAATGAAGCCGAGAATGTATAACCGAGATGGATATCTAATGATGCTGAGGCAAAAGCGGAAACAAAGGTCAGCACGATATGATAAAGGAATAGGATTGGCGCTACGAAGATAAAGGCAAATTCAATCGGCTCAGAAATACCTGTGATGATTGCAGTCAAAGCAGCTGCGAGCATCACCCCGCCGATAGCTTTTTTCTTGGCCGTCTTCGCTCTTAAGTACATGGCAAGAGATGCGGCCGGAAGACCAAATACCATCATGGGGTATTCAGATGCCATGAATTTCCCTGCAGTAGGATCGCCACCGTAGTAACGAGCAGCTTCGCCTTTAAAGACTTCACCAGTCTGACTTACGAACTCACCAAACTCATAGAGGAATGGTGGATAAAATACGTGATGAAGGCCAACAGGAATGAGAAGTCGTTTGATCGCAGCATAGAAAGAAGGGCCAAGTTGTGAACCCATGATCATATGACCAAAGTCATTGATCCCTTGCTGGATAGGAGGCCACACGATGCTCAGGATTAATCCGAGTAAAACGGCACCTGCTGCAGTCAGAATAGGAACAAGACGTTTGCCGGAAAAGAACCCAAGAAATTGCGGAAGTCTTGTTTCATGAAAACGTTTGTAAAGAGCAGCACTCATGAGCCCAATCATGATCCCGCCGAACACACCCGTATTGATCGAGAGTTCAAGTCCTCTCAGTGTAGAGAAAGTTTTGAGAACGTTCACGAGAGTGAAGTAACCAGCCACAGCCGCAAGACCAGTTACGGCAGCTCCACCACTGAAACCAATCGCGACACCAACTGCGAAGAGAGCAGGTAGTTGTTCAAAAATTGAAATACCACCACTAAAGGCAATGTCACCAATCGCTTTCACGACAGGCATTGATTTTTGCTCCTGAAGCATTCTTCCGATAGCGACTAATAAACCAGCAGCAGGAAGAACGGAAACAGGAACCATCAAAGACTGACCAAGTTTCTGGAGGAGACTAAATGCTTCAGTACGCAGGTTTTTCATATTTCCTTTTTATTTCGAGCACTCTTTCAATTCAAGTTGTGGATAAATATCTTTTACGAGTTTGCAGTTAGGATCATCGAGATTTTTACCAAACTTATCCAGACTCATCTTCACAAATTCTGTCATTGTCTGCTTCATGAAGTTTTTTGGAGTCACGAGAATAAATTTCTTCTTTTCGGCCTTAAGATACTTCACCCAATCGACAATCGCAGCTAATTTTTCATCGTTTTCGCTCGTGAAGTTGCCCAGAAACTTGTCTGCATTGTGGGCAAAAATCGCTCCGATCACATGGACATCCTGATAGCTATGGTCCTCACAAGTTCCATTTGTGTAGTCTTCGTAGCTTGCAAAAAAGGAGCGCAGCGCTTCTTCGTCAAAGATCTTAGGTTTGCCGTTATAAAATGTTGGAGATGCAACATCTCTTGAGACTTCAAGACACTTCACATCGTGTACGTCACGTTCCTTAGAATCAAGAGTGTAGTGAGCAACAAGATCGGCGAAGCCTTCGTTATAGGCCGTCATGACATCTTCCTGCTTAACCGTGCGGTCGAGCTTAATGCTTTTGTTAAGGCCCGCCTTTTTCTTTTTGGGAGATCCGAAACATTCAAGTGGGGTCAACGCACCTTTGTAGATCGACTGGAAAACATGGTGACCATATTCGTGAGAGGCGACCATAGGAACTTCCCAGAAGTTTGCCTTCATGCCTCTTTCTTTTAAGGCCTTGCTGTGAGGGAGAAAGGTAATGACTGCTGTCGCGGGAGAGTAGAAAGCGTTGTCAGTCATGTACATGCTTTCTTTAACCAATTCTCCTGCCCAGTTTCTCGTGATGAAAGAACGGACGACAGAAGGACCGATACTCAAAGTGATGGGAGCGAGATTAATATCAGGGAAAAGCGTTTTGATTTTATTGCTGGTCTTATTAATGAAATATGTTGTGTTAAGAGCAGCACTTTCAACAGTTTCTTTCTCGTAGTTTGAGACTTCAGGACAAAGAGTGATGTCTTTAGGATTCTTGAAAACTTTTACTCTCATTCCTTCATTTGAAATCAGAAGTTCAGCCTCTTCACCATAGACGGATTTTGTGATGACTTTTCCGTCACGAAGATTTCTTCCCTGAAGAAAGGGAAAGATATCTTTAGATTCGACAACGTATTTTGCCTCCATGAACAAATGAAGTCCGAAGGATGCATTCGTTTTCATGAATGTGCGTGCATTACATTTCACATTCTGCTTTTTTAGAGGCACAGGTGAATTTGAAAAATTTGTATCAGTGATTTTTTCTTCTACAGACTGATGAGTTTGCGGTTTCCCACATGCGGCTAAAAAAAGTAAAAACGGAAGACTCATCATGAGATAATTCATGAACATCGCTTTGGTTGAAGTTTAGACGCCGGACTATATACAGAAGAGGTCATTTTCTGAAGGGATTTAGTAATTAATACAGGAACTTAGATGAGTCCTAAGCTGCCGAAATAATGAGAAGTTTTAAGTGTTTCCTAAGATGTGTGGTCATTCTGGCACTTCTCGAGGCGAACAGATGTCATTTTTTTAGTGTTGAAGATCTTTGCATAAGACGTTCTACTTAAATCAGTAACACTTAGGAGGATCTCATGAAAAAAGCATTTTTCGCTCTTCTGTTAACGCTCTCTGCGCTGCCTGCATTAGCTCAACACCGTCCGACTCCATATCCACAAAACTGTACAGTAGTTGCAGTAGATCGTTATAACAGAGTTATCGCTCGTTTCTGGGGCTACACAGATCCTCGCTCAGGCATGTGCCGTGACGGTCTTAGAAATTGTAATTTTGAAATCAGAAGACGTGGCTGGTACGATGCACGTTGTTTACAAACAAGAAATCGCTGGTAATTCAAAGGCTCCGAAAGGGGCCTTTTTTTTATTTAAATTCCTCGTGAACGCCATCACAACTTTTTACTCTGACAGTTTCTTCTCTTGTAACAGCGATATGCATTGGCAGACGCTTAAATGCTGAGTGAATCATCTTTTTCTTGGAATCATACGCTGCAATCTCAACGAAATATTCGCCGATCAATGAATTACCTCCATTGAAGGCACTTGGAGTTAATTCCACGAGATGACTTTTTTCGTTATAGGGTAGTGCCTGTCCAAGAGTGAGTGAAAACTCTTCATTCTCCCCGGCGATATCAAAGGCCGCCAATTTTTTAGTATGACCGAAGGCCGGACATTTGAAGGCCCTGAATCTTTGAGAAGCATAAGCGGCAGCGTAGAAAACTTTCAACGTTACGCTGGAAGCCGCTCCACCCTGGGCGCCACGTGCAACTTTCGTGGGATTGAAAAGAGTATAGAGCGAACCTAAATCTTGAGTTTCTGATCCTCTATTTACGATCAAACGGAGGATCCATGCATCTACATTTCTATTTGAGGCAAGATAATCAAGATCGTCTTGCTTGATTTCAGGCATATCCACGATAAAGGTAAAGCTCTGTGTGATTTCTTCTTCTTTTTTAAGCCCAACTTTCCATTCAATCTCATTAAGGTGAGAAATTTCCATCCGCACGGGATGAATATGTATGCCAATTGAGTCTCTCGAAACTTCGGCGTATTTCGTACAAGAGAAGCAGAGTAGAAGAGTCAGGAACAAGGCTTTCATAGCGAATCCCTTTTTGTATAGGTATGATTATAAAACATATTTTTACAGGAGTGATGATGAAGTACTTAATTTCGATGATTATGTTAGCGGCGTGTGCCTCAAACCCTGGAGTGCTTTCTGAAAAGGCCAAAGATGTTGAAGTGTATGCGACTAAACCTGCAGACTGCAGAGTGCAAGGCAGAGTTGTTGGCACAGATAAAACCGGCAGCAAAGAACTTGCGTTAAATCATGCTCTCAATCAGGCCGCAGATCTTAAAGCTTCAGGCATTTTCGTGAATCAAGAAGTACCTAATGGTAGCGTTATGAATGTTCACGCAACTGCCTATCAGTGTGACTAGGTTATTAACTTTAATTATTTGTAGAAAAATTAAGAGCTTGTTATAACCTCTGGCGGAGAGTTCATGAAGTACCTTGCCTTATTTTTAGCACTCATTTCCACGTCGCTTTTAGCAGCGACTGATAAAGATATTGAAGAGCTAAAAAAAAGAATTTCGGATCTTGAAAGTCAGCAGGAACAACTGTTGCTCTCTGCCACTGAACCTAAAAATTCTGTTGGATCTTTCTTAAATGACAGCCTGACTCTTGGTGGATTTTTTGATGGTGGCTACAACTTCATCACTGGTCCCGATACTGATACTCAATTCGTAAATAATTCAAATGCTCTTGGTATTAACGTCGCGGCAGATCTTGGTAACAAGTATCGATTTGTTACCCAGCTCGTGAATATTCTTTCGATTCCGCTTCTCAATGAGGACAGTGATCCGAATGCCACAACAGTAGGATTACCAAAGAATCGTCATTATGAATCTTATAATACTTTCTCTGTTCTCTCTCAGGGATATATTGAATACAACTTTAACCGCCTGTTCAATCTTCAGGGTGGTTTGGGCTACATCCCTTTCGGTTATGCACTTCAAATCAGAGAGCCGGTTATCTATGTACGTAGAAATGGTCCTCAGATGGTGAGACAAGAAACAAACTTGATCCCCAATTTGTGGTCAGGATTTCATTTGTATGGTTCAAAAGCAATTGGGACTAAGGAATACGGATATAACGTTTATACTTTTACTCCAGCGAAAAAAGCTCACTTCATAGGTCTTGGTGCGAGAAGCTGGATGTCCGTGGATGATGAAAAAATTATCGGTGGTATCTCTGCTCAGATTGCAAAAAACGAGGATGAAACATACAAAACAGTCGGCGCTGATGTGAGAATTGATTTCCATCCTTTTCAGATCAGAGCTGAGCTTGCTGAATTAATTTCTAAAGAAGTTCAGAATTCATGGTCTGCCTATCTTGAACCCGGATTCTGGATTTATAATGAGGAAGTCCTTTGGTACGTCTTCGGAGATTATTTCTTCGGTGCGAATAATGAAACTGGTCTTGGTACAGTTAAACTTCCTGATGCTATTCAAAAATGGGAGTATGGAACTGGATTTAACTGGCTGCCGACTTCATTTACAAGACTTCGTCTTGGCGTGACTTATTATGATTACGTAGGTAATCAGTCGATCAAGCAGGGTCAGGAACGTGATTTCTTAGGTGTTGATATGTCTGTGGGAGTAGCGTTTTAATGAAAACACTAATCCTTATTCTTAGCCTTTGTATTGCTTTTCCAGTCTTCGCACAAAAAATCATTGTTGTAACGAATGTCATGAACAGCACTACGATGATCACTCGCGATCAGATTCAGGATTATTTTTTCAAAAGAAATCGTCTTTGGCCTGATGGGAAGCCCGTTAGGTTTTTTGACAGACAAGATAACTCTCAGGAAAGAATTTATTTTCTTAAAAGTCTTATCAAAAAAACCGCCCGCCAAGTGGATCAATTCTGGATAGGTCAAAAATTCAATACCGGTGATAGTGCTCCTATCCAGGTTTCTACAGATACCATGACTCTGAATCTTGTTTCCCGATTTCCTGGTGGCATCAGTTATGTGAATGAAGGCGTTACTCTACCTAAAAATGTAAAGGTTTTAGAAGTAGCGGAATAGGAATGGTTCAGGACAAGTTGCAAACAACCAACTCCATCACATGGCGACTGAAAGTCGTTATGATGTCTATCGCAATTTTTTTCATTCTCAGTGCGTTGGGAATCTATATTTCAAGCATTGGATTCTTTGAAGGTTTGCAAAATATCAATTCAGCAAACGTCATTCTTAACTTTTCTACGGAATCCATTGAACTACTTGATGATTCAAATAAAAATCTTGAGCGGCTCAGATCTAAAACTCCGTTGAAAGATATTCAGTTTGCCTTTTATGAAAATCAACGCTTCCTTAAATCTTCCATCGAGAAATCGATCAAAGAAACGGGAAAGAATTCTGAAATTGCTGCTCTCTTGAAAAAAAGCCAGG
>JBEIQF010000093.1:0-10632 GCA_040376635.1 Halobacteriovoraceae bacterium | reverse complement strand
TCAATTGATTTAGGAAGACAAGCGTTTGATGAAGACGTTGAGAATGCATAAAGCATAACGTCTTTGCATCCAGCATAGAATTTCCATGGTGAACGTTTTGCAATGAACTTAAGCATGAGCGAGTAAACAACTAACTGCTGAATCAAAAGTCCCGCTACAACGACAGCAGAGAAGTAGAGAAGTGATTCAAAAATCGATAGTCCAAACTTAAAGGCGGTATTGAAGACGATGGCAAAGACGGCGTAAGGCGCGATTTTCATCGCAACTTCCACAATCTTCAGTGAGGCCTGGAAAATTTCATCAAGGATTGCCATCACTGCTAGATCTTCTTTCTTTGAATGTTTCTGAACAAGGAAAAAAGCGAAACCGAAGAAAAGTGCACAGAACATGAGTGAAAGCATTTCGCCTTCAAGAGCTCTTACAGCTGCATCAAGTGGGTTCTTAGGAATAACTTCAACGAGGGCCTGAGCAAAGTTCTTTGAAGCTTTAGCATTCGCTGCAATCGTTTCAACATTTGATTTTGCTGTTTCAAAAACCGAAGTATCAACTTTGAAGCCTTTTCCTGGCTGGAAGAAGTTCACAAGTCCGATACCGATTAACACTGAGAATGTTGAAGCGATAACTGTGTACATCAACGTTTTAGAAGCAACCTTACCAACACCCTGGTGGCGGGCCAGATCGAAAACACCAAGAACGAGTGCTGAGAAAACCATCGGTACAACAATCATGAAAAGGAGGCGGAGGAAAATCTGTCCGATTGGAACCATGAGGTAAGTATTGATTCCTTCAATCCAGGCCGTACCTTGAATCGAGTGGGCAATTGCACCTAAGACGATACCAAGAACCAGGCCAATAAGTAGCTTGTAGTGATTTTTCACTCGTTCCTCCAGAAAATAAACATTTCTTTAATGATAGGAGGAAAGGTTCTTTAAGTCGAGCTTTTCACCTCTTAAGGCGCATGATGAAAGTCGTGAATTCCGCGTTTTCATCCAGGATGAGAGCACCCTGATGATTCTCGAGAATGTTTTTTGAAATCGAGAGACCAAGACCGGTCCCCTTATTGATAGGTTTAGTAGTGAAAAAGGGTTCCATAATACGGTTTTTGATATGAAGAGGAATACCTTTTCCGGAATCAGAAATTCTTACATCTGCATACTCGTGAGCGACAAAAATCTCTATTTTTACCCAGCGAGGATGCTCATTCTCAATGGCGGCATCAAAAGCATTGTTCAATAGATTCATTAGCACTTGGGAGAGCTGGATTTCTTGTCCCTGGAAGAGGAGGTTAGGATCATAAGGCATAATCTCAAGAGTCACTTTCTCATCACGGAATCTCTGACGGGTGATTTCAATACATGGTTCAAGAATCGAACCGAAGGTGAAACTAATGAACGGATCATTCTCACCATTTCTTGCAAGACCTTTCAGGCTTCGGATGATTTTAGAAATTCTTCCTACTGTTTTCTGAATCTTCGAGTTGTACTCAATGAGTTTGGCGATGTCCGTTTCAGATTTTACTGCAATCTTTTCGATCTGATCACTTGAGCCCTGAATGATGGCGAGAGGATTGTTGATTTCGTGAGCAATACCAGCGGCCATTTCTCCGATCGAAACGAGTTTTGCCGTATAGTAAGACTTGGCCTCCTGGACTCGAAGATTTTCTCTTGCACTCACCAGTTCATCCATTGGAACAGAGACAATAACGGCACCACCAATTGGTTCAAAAATTTTTTTGATACTCACGACGAATGATTTCATTTCACCGGAGAATTCAATCGAGAGTTCACTCGTAGAAATAGGCTTTTCACTCGACATGAAGTCCTGAACAAATTTTACAAATTCAGACTCTGGATGGAGAAATCCCACGCTTTTCCCAAGAATATTTTTCTCCGGATAGTAGGATTTTCCGAATTCATTAAGCACCTGATAACGAAGTTCATTATCAATGAAACTTACAAATCCCGGAACAGCATTCAGAAGTGATTGAAGCTTATCGCGTTCAAGTGTCTGTGCGAGTTCATTCTCAATAGAGCGTCTGATATAGAGATGAGAAAGTCGGATCTGATAGAGGTAAAACAGTGTGAAAAAAGCGATGAGTGTACAGATGATAGAAGGGTCAGGAGCTGTCTGCCACACTTGAAGTGAGGGGATCACTGCCATGGGAAAAACATACAAGAAATAAGCTTTCGGATTAGCTGAAAAAGTGGCAACTGCTCCAGAGAATTGTCCTGCCATCAGGAGCAGACAATAAAAAGAATGAGGAGAGAAAAATCCGTAGAAAGTATTGATATCAACAAAGATTTTTGCCCAACTTGCACCAATGATAAACACAGAAAAGTAATATCCAACTTCTGTACTTCTCTTAGGTGTTCCGTCTTTTGGAATTTTAAAAAGAAAGTAAATGCGTAAGAGGCACCCGAGGGCAATCATGATATATCCGGTCAACGTCCACGGATTTTTAGTATGCATCTCATAACAAATGACAAAAGACACAAGACACAACAGAAGTTGTGGAATGGCCGTATAACGATTACGAGCTACAAGCTCCGCCCAGAGCTTTGTTAAAATAATCTTCTTGAGACTTGTTGAAGTCATGTTCTAGATATCGGATTAATTATTTGGACATTGATGAGGGACCCCTTGAATTAAGGTTCACGGGGTGTATCTTTAGATTGAGAGGCATCTATGGAAAATAAAGTCTTCCTCTTCCCATTAACGAATTCTGTACTGTTTAAGAAGGTTACTCTTCCTTACCATATTTTCGAACCTCGGTTCAGACAGATGGTGAAGGATTCACTCGCTATGCAGATACCGATAGCGATCGTGCCTTATCATCCTTCTAATTTATATCGTGGTGAAATTTGTGTCGCCGGACTTCCGCATATTCTTTCTACCTATCCTGATGGACGAATGGATATTTACATCACTGGTTCAGTGAAATGTCGCCTGACAGATTTTGAATCAGAAGATCCCTACAAAGTTTACAATTACAGAACTCTTGAAGAAGACACATCGATTGATGAATCGTTTGATATCGAACTTGAAAGTTTGAAAACACTTCTCGAAAGATGGGCCATTCATTTCCTTCCTGATCCTGTTCAACGTGAAACATTTGGCAATACACTTGATGATGCCGAGTTGCTCGTCAATTACTGCACAGTCTTTTTAGTGGATGAATGGAATGTGAAAAAAGCGGTAATGGAAGCGGATTCGTTGAAAGAGAAAATCAAACTCATTTTGCAGGTCATAGGTCCAAAAGAAATATCCCTTGGACCTTTTATGCCTACGCTGAAGTTCTAATTACTTCTTCTTAGCTGCTTTTCCAGCTGCGATCTTTTCTGCGATCTTAGCTTTCTTCTTAGCTTGGCCTTTGCGCTGAAGCATTTTAACAGCTTTACTCTTACGTCCGAAACCCATGACTAAATCCTTTTTAAAGTTCTATCGTGTCACCATTATTGTAAAACGATTTTTTATTGTAAAGACTTAGAAGCTGAATAACAATGAAAAGGCTTAAATTTGACTCACAAGGAGTTTCTATGAAAAAAATTATCGGGCTTGCATGCCTTATGCTTTCATTCTCAGCTTTCGCTGAAAAGCGTGCCATTACTCTCGTAAACTATGAAACTGATGGCGTTAAACAGTGGCTTCCAGGCACAATCATCGTTAAAAAAGGCGATGATGTTGAATTAACACTCATCAACAATGTTCCATCTGGCGATCACGGTTTCTTTATCCCTGATTTCAAGGTCACGAAAGTGGTTACGAAGGGTAAAAAAGAAGTTGTGACATTTAAAGCTGACAAAGAGGGACTCTTCACAATGAAATGTCACTTGCACCCAGCTCACGTTGGCGGTCAGCTTCTCGTTATGCCGTAATTTGAATTAGATTATGCTTGGGTCTTAGGGCGATATTTCGCCTTAAGACCATCAATTGCCCACCAAAAGAATGTTCCTGTCCACGCCAGGCATCCCACCGGATGCAAAATCATGGCACCCCAAGATTCCTGGAAAACAATTTTTGAGAAAAAGCGGTAGAGAATCAGAAGCATGATGCTTGCGAGACTCCAGAACGGATGCGTGAAGATGCAGAAAATAGGGAATGACCAGATGAAGAGAGCAGCTAGGAAAAGCCACAATCCTGTGCGCTCACCTTTAAGCCAAAGTTCTTCCCAGTACGTGCGTAGCTGGAAAATCTGAACTTTCACATCCTCCGGATAGTAGCGCATGAGATGTTTCTCACCGAACGCTAAAATATAAGATTTGTTTTCAAGGTCCCAGCCCTTAGCAAGAGCTTCTTTCCATGAAGGGATGTTCACTTTCGACCAGTCAAAACTCTTGAATGTAGCGAGTGGCATACCCATCCAGCCCTGAGCAATGCTCACGAGTGGGTGAGAGATGTTGCGACGGATTTTTCTGAATCCAAAAACAGAGGCAAGAGCGAGAGTTGGATTGATAGAAGCGATCGTTTCGCCAAGAACATTTTGTTTATGTGTCTGAGGAAGTATGAAGTACGCTTTCTGTTTTTCAGAAACAAGTTTTCCAATCGACATGAAAGCATGTTCAGTAGGTACAAGTTCAGCGTCGCCGATGATCACAACATCACCTTTAATTTTCGGTGCGATCTGTTCAATCATCCAAGGCACGGCTTCACGACCAAGTGGTCTCATGAGGAAGCTATGGAGTTCTACGTAAGGAAGTTTTGTGTGAAGTTCCTGCCAGGCATTGACGGCCGGGTGGTGTCCATCGATCAGAATATGGATGCGAACGTGACCATTGAGATTGTGGAAATTTGCAAGATTGTGCATCCATGGCTCAAGGTAAAACTCAGAACGAAAACTGATAGGGATGATGAGTTCAAGTGTTCCGGAATATTTGTCTTCAGAACTAAGCTGAGTGCCAACGAGAGCATTCTTTACAAGCGTAATGATCATCACAACTGTAAGCCCTAGGGCCACTAAACCTAACATGGCATCGCCTTTTTAAAACCGTTTGTATAAGATTATCGTATGAATAAGCGTCAGTACATGCAAAAAACTTTCGAGCGTCAAAGACTCCTTAACAAAGTGATGTCTAAACCCGGACCGTTTCCCTATGTCCTTGTTTTGGACCATCTGAAAGTGGATTTTAACATAGGGAAAATTATCCGTTCAGCAGAGGCCTTCGGGGCACATGCTGTTGACGTCGTAGGTACATCCTTTTTTGATCCCATGCCTGCTAAAGGCTGCATGAAGCGAGTTCCGTGGAATATGCACAAAACGTTCCACGAAAGTTATGAGAAATGGGATGCCCAAGGGTACACTTTTTATGCTTTTGATGTGGATGCGACTGACTCCATTCACCAGGTGGATTTTCCGGATAAAGCAGCTTTCATCCTGGGTCACGAAGGATTTGGTTTCACTTTCAATAAAGAGCTTTACCCGAAAATCAAATTCATGAAGATTCCGCAGTTCGGTCTTGTGGAGAGTCTTAACGTATCAGTGGCGGCTTCAGTTGTGATGTATGAGTTCGCGCGTTCGAGAGATTTTACTCCTCCAGCAGCGTCCCTCTGAGATGAAGAGTTAACGAATAGAGAAGTCCCAAAGTCATCACACCAAAAAAGAGGTGTGGTGGCTGAGCATTTGATGGAAAATTAAAATAGTTCAGAGATATTCCGGAAACCACATTTCCAATGACACAGAAGAATCCAAGTAGGGCCGTAAAAAAAGCCGAACGGTTAAAACGAGTTCTGTGGAAATACGCAATCAGATAAATAAATAATCCGATGATCACGAGCGAGAAAGTTCTGTGAACGTAGAAAATGGCCCCAAGGTGATCAATGATCGTCTCGTTAGTCGCAGTCATCGTGTCACGCATATAGTGATCAACTTGCTGTCTAACTTGCGTTCCCATGAGAACCTGAAGAAAAGTCGTCCAGACGAGAATTCTCGCAATCAAAAGACCTTTAACATCGATCTTCTGAACAATCGCCGTGTCTTCCAGATCTTTACAGTACTTTCTTAAATAAAGAAGCCCGAAGAGCAGGAGAACTGCGAGGAACATGTGAATCGTGATGAGAAAAGGTTTTAAGTGAGTGGACACGACGAGTGCACCAACTCCGCCCTGGATCAGGATCAGGAAGAGAAGTCCTCCGCAAAACCACGGAATGTTGCGCTCGTATTCTTTCATTTTGAGAGACATTCCGAAAAGAATCACGATGAAGAAACCGAGCACCACTCCGAGTAAACGGTTGATGTATTCAGTCCAGGTTTTGAAGGGGTCAAAATCAGCGATCGTCTTGCCAGCGATCTTGTAAACTTCCTTGTAGTTTGCCGGAAGTTCCGAGATATCCATTGGCGGGACCCATTGCCCAAAGCAGCGAGGCCAGTCCGGACATCCAAGACCTGAGCCTGTCCCTCTGACAATCGAGCCAGCGAGGATGACGAGATATGTCCCCACGATGGACCAGAATATGATTCGCTGAAAACCTTTCATGGGAAAAGACTAGCACGTTCATTTTGCTTTTTCATCAGTAAGATGATGAAATAATAGACCTAAGAAAAGGATTTTCATGATCTCTCTGGAGATAGTACTTCTCGGTGTCGCCCTGGCCGTTGATGCTGCGGTTGTCACATTCGCTGTTGGGCTTTTGCATCTTGAATTGTCAGTGGCCCAGAGAACTCAACGTGGCTTTCTGATCTGTTCGGCCTTCGGCCTTTTTCAGGGACTCATGTTATGGCTTGGTAGTTACGCCGGCTATCTCTTTACGTTTTCTTCTTTCGGTTATTACTTCCAGCTTGGTATTGCCGTTATCTTCTTTGGACTTGCCGTAAAATTCCTGAACGAATCCAACAACGTTGAACAAAAGCACCACGAGTGGGGTGTTGTCCCTGTTGTGATTCTGGCCTTTGCGACAAGCATTGATGCTATGGCCGCCGGTATCAGCCTCGGAACTATTCCTCAACCACATTTTGCTGCGACAGCAGTTGGACTCATTACATTTCTCATTTGCGGATGTTTTTATTTTTTCAGTCACTTCTTCCGTCAGATTCCAGATCGCTGGTTACTTCGTTTTGCTGCCGTTATTTTTGTTTTCCTTTCAGGACAAACGGTCTGGGCCATTAAAAAATATCTATTCAAAGGTTAACTATGAAACTCCCTTTTAAAGATTTTAAAGATGCATACGGTGTATTGAAAAAAATCATTCATCCGACACCACTTGTTTATAACGAATGGCTTTCAAAGCAATATAACTGCCAGATCTACCTCAAGCTCGAGAACATGCTTCCTATCGGATCATTCAAGATGAGAGGAGCGACTTATAAAATTTCTAAACTCACGGCCGCTGAGAAGAAGAATGGTGTGCTTGCAGTGAGTGCAGGAAACCACGCTCAAGGTGTGGCATGGGCCGCTCATAAATTTGGTGTGAAGGCGACGATCATCATGCCGGAAGGTTCTCCTCTGACAAAAATCAGAAATACGGAGAGTTTAGGTGCTAAAGTTGTTCTACACGGCTCAAGCATCGAAGACTGTTTTGTTCACGCTGAAGCGATGATGAAAAAACAGAAAATGACTTTCGTTCATCCCTATCATGATCCTGCAGTTATTGCAGGTCAGGGATCAGTGGCGTTCGAACTTCTCGAACAGATTCCGGACATGGATTACATTTTCTCTTCAATCGGTGGCGGTGGACTCGTTTCCGGTATGGGGCAGGTCGTGAAGGGAAGTAAGTCAAAAGCAAAAGTCATTGCAGGGCAGGCGACTGGTTGCTCAGCGATGGTGGATTCACTGAACGCAGGAAAAATCCAGACAATCGATAAAGCAGAAACTTTCGCGGATGGTATTCGCGTGAAGAAAGTAGCAGCAGATATGTTTGAGTCTTTAAAGTCAGTCGTTGATTCATCTTACAAAGTGGACGATGAAAAAATGGCGTGGGCGATTCTTCAATTGATGGAGAAAGCGCGTGTGATCGCAGAAGGCGCAGGAGCTCTTCCTCTCGCTTTGTTCGATCAGCTCTACCAGAAAGATCCAAAGAAATTTAAAAACAAAAAAATCGTGATGGTTATTTGCGGTGGAAACATCGATGTGAACTTACTTGAACGAATCATTGACCGCGGACTTATCGAATCTCACCGTAAAGTTCGCATCTCTATTCCTATTTCTGATCGACCAGGTATTCTTCATCAGCTCACTGGTGTAATCAAAGCTCAGGGAGCGAACATTCTTCAGGTTGTTCACGACCGTGATTCAGCAAACACCGGTATCACTGGCACAAACGTGATCTTCACTCTTGAAACCAAGGGAGAGGAGCATCTCAAGATCCTCCTTAAAGAGATGAAAAAAGATTTTCCTCAGAGTCAGGTCGTTAGCTAAATCAAATTCCTATTAGTTATAAAATTGCAGTGGTGTCTAAACTTTAGACACTACTGTCCTTCTTTCATACTGTCCTTCTGATGGGTTAGACCCAGTCCTATACTTCCATAATTGGCACCATATTTTCATGTATCTCGCTATTAATTGTTAGAAGGACACCTTTATGAAGCGTTTATCGCTCCTCTTAGTTTTAATCTGGTCATCATGGGCGCTTGCCCAGAATGGCGGTATTCCAGCTAAGTATATGAACGACCCGGCAGTCGATCTCGTTCGTAATGGTAAAACGCTTATGCCTGATGAAGTTCACGCTCTCCGTGAATCCATGAAAGGCCGCTTTGATATCTCTACTCTTAATCCGGAAGAATCATCTGATCTGTGGAAAGATGTGATGATCAAAGAGCTTCCGAAAGATAAAAACCCTATCCTTGATATGGATGAAGTGAGCTACCATTCACCGGTACTTTCTCCATCTGGTGTTTTCCGCTTCAATATCCGTAATGGTAATGACGGCAAACTCTATACAATGATGCTTTCAAAAACTGTTCACTCAGTTCTTCTCGCAAAATCTCTTCTTCGTAAAATTGGTTACCAGATCCCGGATATCAAATATCTTCCACGCGTTGTTCTTAAATTTAAGTCTGAAGCTGAAAAGAAAGGTTTCGTTTCTTATCTTGAGAACGTTGCATTCGCTGGTGCTCCAAAAAACTGGATCATTGAAGAGCTTGAAGATAATAAACTCATGGTTCAAGACCTTATCGTGATGGATTCAAACCACACGATCTATAACCTTGCTGTAGGTGTGACTTCGGACATGATCCAGGGACGCCGTCTTCTTTCATCACTAGCTGTACCACTTTCAATCGTTCACCTTACTGAATCAGTAAACATGTTCCGTTGGAACGCTGGTGTGAAGAACGGTGCAGAGATCAATTTATTCCACGATCAACTTTCTGAATTCCAGTGTACTTGGGATGACGCTCGTTGGATCACTCGTCGTATCGAGAAACTTACACGTGCAGACTGGGAAGAGATCGTAGCTTCAACAAATATTCCAAAAGCTGTTCAACAGATCCTTGTTGAAAAAGTTATTTCACGCAGAAACTCTGTGATGAAGCTTTTCAACATCGACGCAAAAGAACTTAAAATTGATTCGGACATCTCTAACGGTGTTGAACTTGTTAAAGGTAAACTGACTCAGCAGAACTGGCCTGGTTATGCTTCAAGATTTGCTTACGGCGATCCTGATTCTCCACTTGCTGATTCTGAGATGAAGTCGTTCATCAAATCACGTGTGATCTCGACTCTTCTTGATCTTACTGTTTCTCAGATTAACCAGCTTCCTTTCCTTGGAACTGATATTCAGGCGATTAACGAATCTAAATTCCAGGAACATCTGAACAAGGCCATGGCCGATTCAGTTGCTAATAAGACTCCGCTTGAAGTTCCGGTTAAATCTTGGATCTTCCCGACATTCCGCGGTCAGATGATTCTTTCCCGTAACCTTGTGACTGGTACATACCTCGGTACTGATAACCTTGTTCAGCTTGTTGATACAGTAGGTGTTGCGGTATCTGCCGGTGCTTTCATGGGAACAATGGGTCTTCCAAGTCCGATCAGTGCATTCGCTTCAGGAGAAGCTCAACTTGTAAGAACATATGCTCACCTTCGTCCAGTGACATCAATCCAGAAATCACTCAAGTATCCGTTCAAAAATATCCTGGTTCCTCTTGTTAAGCGTGACTACGGTAACAAACTTCATGAAGCAGCTGAGATTGCTGCTGACCCTGAAGCATCTGAAGAAGCTAAGATTGCTAAAATCGAAGCTGCTCTTAAGCCATTCAAAGATTCAATGGATGTAGGGGAATCAATCCTCGTGACAGATGCCGTTGCTGCTTCGGCCGGCGGTAAACTTGGTGCTGGTTATAAAAAACTTCTTACAGCATCTCTTTCGATGACTGCCGGATACAACGTTGTATCGCGCTTTCATATTAATAGAAAATCTGCTGATGATTTCCAGATCTATAAAGACATCGGCCATGAAGGATCATTCGGAGTTAACTTTGAACTTGATTCACTTGTTCCAGTTCTTTCAGTAAGTTTCAAAAAGTCAAAAGGTGGAGCGAAAGTTAAGTTCTACGCTCTAAACCTTAACCCTAAGAACCCTGACGTTATCAAAAACGCAGCGATGCTTAGACGCGCGATCATGAGCTCATCAGTTCGTGACATGGAAGAAGAAGAAAGAACAAAACCATATGTTCTTCGTCACGCTTTCAAGGAATCAACT
>JBEIQF010000032.1:0-16282 GCA_040376635.1 Halobacteriovoraceae bacterium | reverse complement strand
CACGAGCGTATGAATGCTTCTGAATGCAAGGAAGACATCGTTGTTCTTTGTTCTCTTGATGAGGGTTATGAAGCTTTCAATCCTGAGATCAAGGCGAACTTAAAATATATTGCCGGCAAAGTAGAGAAGCCTGGTTACAAGAATCTCTTTGCGGGCCAGAACGTTTATGAAGTGCTTGAAGAAATTGTGAGTAAATATGACAGACTTTATTAAGATCCCGTGGAGTAATCCAAAAGTAGAAACAAAACCTTCGAAGGTTATCACAAAGATGCCTGAGGGGATTGAACTTAAAAGTTCATATACCAAAGCTGACGTGAAGTTTTCAAAACTCGTGAACACGCTTCCGGGAAATAAACCTTTTATTCGCGGCCCGTATGCATCGATGTACTCAGTTCGTCCTTGGACGATCCGTCAGTATGCAGGCTTTTCAACTGCCGAAGAATCAAACCGTTTCTATCGCGATAACTTAACGAAGGGACAAAAAGGTCTCTCGATTGCTTTCGATCTTGCCACTCACCGTGGATACGATTCTGATCATCCTCGGGTTAAGGGTGACGTTGGGATGGCCGGAGTGGCGATTGATTCGATTCTTGATATGCGCATTCTCTTCAAGGGCATTCCGCTTGATCAGATGTCAGTATCAATGACGATGAACGGGGCCGTAATTCCGATTCTTGCTCTTTTCATCGTTGCTGGTGAAGAGCAGGGTGTAACTCCGGATAAACTCACAGGCACAATCCAGAACGATATCTTAAAAGAATTCATGGTGAGAAATACTTATATTTACCCACCTGAACCTTCGATGAGAATCATCGCGGATATTTTTAGTTACACATCAAAGAACATGCCGAAGTTCAACTCGATTTCAATTTCCGGTTATCACATGCAGGAAGCTGGTGCGACTGCTGATCTTGAACTTGGATACACACTTGCTGACGGACTTGAATATCTTCGTACAGGTGTGAAGAATGGCCTGGATGTCGATAACTTTGCTCCACGTCTTTCGTTCTTCTGGGCGATCGGTATGAACTACTTCATGGAAGTGGCGAAGATGAGAGCTGCTCGTCTTCTCTGGAGTAAGATCGTTTCTGATTTCAAACCGAAAAACGCTAAGTCACTTGCTCTCAGAACTCACTCACAAACTTCCGGCTGGTCTCTGACAGCTCAGGATGTTTTTAATAACGTGACAAGAACTGGTATTGAAGCTCTCGCTGCGACTCACGGTCACACACAGAGTCTTCACACAAACTCTTTGGATGAGGCCCTGGCTCTTCCTTCAGAGTTCTCAGCACGTATTGCCCGAAACACGCAGATCTTTATTCAGACAGAAACTGATACTTGTGACGTGATTGATCCATGGGGCGGAAGCTATTTTGTGGAATCACTCACGCAGGAACTCGCCATGAAAGCATGGGCCCACATTGAAGAGATTGAATCTCTTGGTGGTATGTCTCACGCGATTGCTAAAGGCATTCCTAAAATGCGTATTGAGGAAGCCGCTGCCCGTACGCAGGGAAGAATTGATTCAGGTGTTCAGCCGATCGTTGGCGTGAATCTTTATAAGCGTGAGAAAGACGATACTCCGAATATTCTTCAGGTGGAAAACTCTGAAGTGCGTGAAGCTCAGATTAATCGTCTCAAAAAACTAAAAGCTGAACGTAATCAAAAACTCGTTGATGAAAAACTCAATGCGATGACACAAGCTTGTAAAGACGGCACTGGGAATCTTCTCGCCCTTGCGGTTGAAGCGGCCCGTGCTCACGCGACAGTAGGTGAGATGAGCCTTGCCATGGAAAAAGTCTTCGGACGCCACCAGGCCGAAATCAGAACGATTCAGGGTGTATACTTAAAAGAAGTTCAACAAGGAAAGGTTGATGTGAGTGAACTTAAAGCTCTCATGGAAAAATTCTCGAAGAATGAAGGTCGTCGTCCCCGTGTTCTCATCGCAAAGATGGGCCAGGATGGACATGATCGTGGTCAGAAAGTTATTTCGACAGCCTTCGCCGATTTAGGATTCGATGTAGACGTGGGCCCATTGTTCCAGACTCCGGAAGAGACTGCTAAGCAAGCTGCGGAAAATGATGTTCACATCATCGGAGTGTCTTCCCTTGCGGCCGGTCACCTGACTCTTGTTCCAGAACTAAAAGCAGAACTTAAAAAACTCAACCGCGAAGATATCCTTGTTACTATCGGTGGAGTTATTCCTCCGCAAGATTACGACAAGCTCTACAAGATGGGTGTTGCCGGCATCTTTGGTCCTGGAACAGTCATTGCTGAAGCTGCCAAAGATCTCATGAAAAAACTTAACGATACGCTGGGATATAAATGAGAAAAAATCTTGAGCTCGCTGATTACCTAGATGGATTTAAGAACAAGGATAGGACAATTCTTGCTCGCGCGATCACTCTTGTCGAATCATCAAATTCTGAACATCAGAAGCTTGCTCAGGAACTCTTAAAAAATCTTCTTCCTCAAACAGGAATGTCAAAACGAATCGGTATCTCAGGAACTCCAGGAGTGGGGAAATCCACTTTCATTGAGGCCTTCGGTAAAATGATCACATCAGTTGGAAAGACTGTTGCTGTTCTCGCTGTCGACCCGACTTCCCAGGTGAGTGGTGGTTCTATTCTCGGTGATAAAACCCGCATGAATGAACTCGCGATTGATCCGGATGCTTTCATTCGTCCTAGTCCGTCTGGCGAAACTCTTGGTGGTGTGGCCAAACGTACTCGTGAATCACTTCTTCTATGTGAAGCTTTTGGTTTTGATTATGTGCTGGTTGAAACAGTTGGCGTAGGTCAGTCTGAGACAACTGTTGCCCAGATGGTGGATCTCTTTGTCATGCTCCTCCAACCTGGAGCAGGGGATGACCTTCAGGGGATCAAGCGCGGAATTCTCGAGATGGTCGATATGGTTGTCGTGACAAAAGACGATGGTGACCAACAGAAGATCATTCAAAAAGCAAAACACGATTATCAGCAGGCGCTTCAGATCCTTCGTCACGACGGATGGATTCCACCTGTAATGTCTTGCTCGGCGGTTACTAAAAACGGCTTAACAGAAGTGAAGAAAACGATTGATCAGTATTTTATTGATCAACAAAATCTCATCAGTCATAAAAGAGACAAACAAGGTCTGGATTGGATGTGGCAACTTATCCATGAAGGTCTTAAAGATTCTTTTAAAGATTCAATCGGGGAATCAGAAATCAAAACGACAGAGAAAAAAGTTATAGAGAAAAAAATGACCTCTGTTGAAGCCGCCTCACATTTACTGTATAAATTCCTGAAGTGATCCTAACACTCAACACGTTTTAAAATTTATACAATCTAGTCATGAAAAAATTTGTGAATGAATTCTCCGTCTGGGAAATCTTCTTTTCAGTATTACTGACCGGCCTCTTTGTTACCGGTGCAGTCCTTCAGTGCACATAACGCATCGATCACCTCGACACATTGAAATAAATTTGCAGTTTAGTTTAACAAATGAGATTCCTTTAGTAGGTTTTTATTCCTAAAGGAGTGTTTATGTACCGCGAGTTTATGGGTTTTCTTAAGCAGTATGGAGTTATTGGTCTGGCCATCGCCGTTATCATTGGTGGTAAGTTGAATTTACTTGTTACAAGTATCGTGAGTGATCTTCTTACGCCACTTATCTTTCAACCTGCCCTTAAGGCCGCTGGTGTAGAGAACATTGCACTTCTAAGCTTCAATGGAATCATGTACGGAAAAGTCGTAGCTGCATTGATCGATTTTACGATCGTTGCCTTTGTTATTTTCTTATTCGCTAAGAAAATCATGAAAGAAGAAACAGTAGCAAAAAGATAAAAAAAAGGGGCCTTTGAAAGGCCCCATTTTTTTGATTATTCAGTAATAACTGCAATCACTCTTCTGTTTTCCTGTCTTCCTTCATTCGTCGTATTATCACCAACCGGCATTTCATCACCGTGGCCTACAGACGAAATTCTAGAAGCATCAGCTCCAAGAGTATTTACAAGGTAGTTCTTCACAGAATCAGCACGATTCTGAGAAAGCTTTTTATTCAGAGCTTTTGAACCAGTGTTATCAGTGTGACCTTGAATTTCGATTTTTGTTTTCGGATGTTCAGACATGAATACTGCAATATCTTTAAGATCTGAATCGTAAGAGCGATTAAGCTCAGATTTACCAGATGCAAACTGAACATTAAGTTTTACTGTCGCTTTTTCAGCTTCAGCACAACCGTAAGCATTCACTGTTACACCTGTTGCAGTCCCCGGACATTTGTCTTTTGCATCTGAGATACCGTCTTTATCGGAATCCTGGAAAGTATCAGCGACTTTTGTAACTGCAGCAGTCGTTGCAGCAGCAGCAGTCGCAGCTGCTCCACCGAAGTACCATGTTAGACCTACGCGAGCAGCAAGGATATGAGCATTGCGAGTAGGGAGGTTATCAGCAAAAAGCATTTTGTTCACATGCTGGTAATCAACATTTAAACCAAGAGAGAAAGCGTTTGATAGAGCATATTCAGCACCACCACGAAGTTTCAAACCAAGCTTAAGGCTGTTTGGATCGTAGTGAGTGAAATCAACTACACCAGCACCAGCTCCGATAACCGGAGTGAAACGTGAAGTTGGAGCAAGACGCTTGAACCAAGTTACGTCAGTAACCTGAGCTGCGATATTTGTGTCTGAAAGTTCATGCTTAGTGAAAGCAAGTTCAACACCGTGGGCCTGATTGTAGTGGTAACGAAGGTGAGCGCCCCAAGTCGTATCACCATCAGCGATATCGTTAGTGATATTTCCGAAAACGGGAGTGTTGTAACCGAATGATCCGCCGATTCCCCATTTTTTTGAGTAGTCGTAAGACTGAGCGACGGCAACTTGAGAAACGAGTAAACAAAGAGGCAGCAACTTTTTCATAAGCTTCCTTAGAGAGAGTGAATAATTTTTTAAAATTAAAGAAGGAATGCCTATCTTTGTCCAGATAAGTTTAGTCTGTAGGGGATATATTCATGCTGCATCGCACCGGGTTTGATAACTAAGTGGGCCTCTTAGCCCCGCATCTTCCACAAAAGCTGAGAAAGGTAAGGTCTTTTCGTCTCACCAGTCGCTACCATCAGGAGTTTCGTGATCTTCAGATTCTCAGGATCTGTGAAAAGAAGAATCAGAAGTTCCTGAATATAATTAGTGTTCAACGTAACATAGTTATCCGTTCCCACACCAAGCTTCAGACCTTTCTTTTCCCACCATGAGAAAGGATGATCTTTGTAATCTTCAAAGCTCGTCGTGAGCTTGTTATTTGACGATGGTAGAGCAATCAGGGAAACACCCTTGTTGATCATACGATTCAAAACGTCGTGCTGGTAGTGTTCCACTTCACGAGCTGTATGGAATTTAATTTTTACAAAATAACGTTTTTCATCTTCAGTGAGTTGAATTCCGTCGATGAGTTTACCTTTCACATCCTCGTGTTCACGCCAGTCCATGTCCTGAAGTTCTTTCCAGTCATTTGATCCGACTTTAACTTTTCCACCACGCTCGTTATCAATCACCAGACGGCGATAGAGAGAGTGGAAGTAGAAGTTAGGATTGATCCCGAGTGAAAGACCATGCTCAAGAGTATCGATATGCCAGATGTTGAGAGCATTATCTACGGCCTGCACGCCTTTCTTCAATGTATGCCACGTTTCACCGTGGTGGGAACGAATGGCAAAACCTTTGAAGTGTAGCTTTCTGAATCCCTGCTGCATTTCTGCGAAGTGGCCTTTGCGGTAAAGATCCTTTTCAGATCCCACTGTATCAACTTCACAGAGGTATGGATTCAAGAACGGATATTTGTCGAGGATATCCAGAATCGCATCAACCTGGTGAAGGAAGTGTTCTTTCTTTGTTGCAAAGTGAGCAGCATCAAAAAAGTTTGCTTCTTTACGGAAGCAAGGTGAGAGTACGAAATCAAATTCCGGGTGTTTTGACTTAAATTGCATGAACCCGTCATAAAGACCAAGGACTACATCTTCTTCTGTTAGATTTTCAAGACCCGGAATCTGTTCGTCTGCGCTCTGATTTGCGCGCGAGAGTGTGAACTTGAGGCGGATCATGCCGACGTTGTAGTTCTTATAAAGTTCAGTGGCCATGTGATAGGCCGCAGCTGCGTGCATTTCTTTTGACGTAAGAATAAGTTTAGGAAGAAGAAGAATCTTCAGGTAACGATCAAAGAATTCATCTTCTTTCAGACGTACCAGATTATCCACGTCTTCAACTGTTTCAATTTTCTCAGCTGTTCCTTCGCCATACACTTTGTTGATGATATCGAAATAAACCTGCTTATTGGAACCTTTCAGAAGTTTCATCAAGTGAGGATGAATGAACTCAGCTGATAACGATCCCGTTAAGTGAATGTGTTCTTCGATATACGGTTTTGGAAAACGCTTAAAGAAGTTGAAGAGAGCGTGTGCCACCGGATGATTGAGGAGAGTTTTGATATCCACTTCATCGGTTCTGAATTCATTGATGAGGCGTCTGAATTCCTGAAGTGATTTGCGAACGAAAGGATTGTCATCCTTCGCATCACCCATCACGGCGAGTTCAAGCGTATCGGAAAGTGAAATTCCGTTTGTTTCGGAAATAATTTTTATGAGGTGATCTGTAAGAAGATCTACTTTTGTTGCTTTAGGCATGCTTTAACCTTTAGGCCCTTATCGGTTAAAGCACAAGAGAATATTAAATCCCGAATTTGTTACTCAGGCATTCCTGTAACTGGGTCTGTACAGAGGGAAGCGGGTTTCACTGTATAGGCCGGGGTACACTGAGTAATCCACTGGCCGTCTTTGAAGAGAGCGAAGCCGTAATGCCAGACGATTGATTTTGTCTCTGGAGTGATCAGAATTTCGTTCGGGTAAACTTCCGGAGCTTCGCCATCCACTGAATAACACCAGCCGTAGGCACGCATTTCTGTTGGAGAAACAGTCTCCATGAGATTTCCGATTTCGAACACACTCGCAAGCCCTTCGGCCGATCCCTTGAAAGGGACATTCCATTTTGTCAGAGTCGCCACAGTTAGTTCGCCTACATTGGAGAACTCTTCAGTGACTTCAGTCTTCAAAATGAATTCATCACTGCAAGCTCCGATGAATTTTAATTCAACAGCAAATGCAGAGAACGAAAAGAGGAGTGCTAAGAAAAATGTTTTCATATTGTTTGTGCCGCCGCTCTTGGAGTTGAATCAAGAAGCATCTGAAGCTTCTCGCGATCAAGTTGATCAGTTCCAAGAATAAAGTTTTTGAGATCCGCCATTGAATCGTTACCCCAGAAGAGTTCACCATCAACAACAAAACTCGGAACGCCGAAAGCGCCGTAAGAGATCGCTTCAGCAATATTATTTTTAAGTTCTACTTTTGCTTCTCTCGAGAAACTCTTCTCATAGAGTTCATCTGCAGGAAGATCGTTCTCGCGAAGAACTTTTAAGAGTTCATCGGGCTCACCCATATCAATGCGGGTCTGCCATCCAGCTTTCCAGAAAGTCTCGACGACTTTTTCCTGATGTTCGCCGGCCACTCCCGCCAGACAAAGGCGAAGAGCGTAGAGTGAATTAAACGGATGAGTCTTCGGAGTCGTGAAGGGAATGTTGTGAGTCACCGAATAACGAAGCATCTGCTTTAAAAGAAACTCTCTTTTCGGAGTGACTTCGCCAGGTCCCTTGATCTGCCAGTGATTCAAAAGTGGGCCCAAGGCCACAGGTTTGTAATTCACTTTCAGGTTCAATTCTTTTGAAAGGTCCTTCAACTTCAGCCATGCGAAGTAAGAAAATGGAGATAAAAAATCGAAGTAAAAGTTCAGCTCTTTCATTGACTTAGATATCTACGGGAGAGGCACCTGATCTGTCCACTCAACATTTTTGTTGCAAAAAATTCTCAGTCCCATTAGAATAACGCAACGCATTGGGGATAACCCCGATACTTCGATATGTAATCCAGCGGTTGCACGTTTCATTCCAGTAGCACGTATGTTGAAAGCCGGGTTTGTATCATCTAAGAGACTAAGTCTCGTTTGGGTAGAATCATGAGAAATTTATTTGTCCGTACTGTCACTCTAGTGATGATGGCCTTCTTCGTCGTCTCGTGTGGAAACGCACCTTCTAACGTCCTTTCTGGTGTCCAAGTAGCAACTGAAAATCGTAACGGTGATGTCTGGATGTCATTCGCCGCTGACATGAATCTTGGAGCAATGCAATTCGCTTCAATCTCAGTTCCTGTTCTTCACCCACGTGGCCAGACTCCTATTGGTCAACTTGAATTGATCTCAGGACTTGCTGGAGTTAACCAACTTAAAATTTCTGTAAACGTAACTGAGCTTGCTGATGTTCAGACAACAACAGCAACACTTCCTAACGGTAATATGATTCCACTTATCGCAAACAACCAGGTGATTGCAGTAAACATTGGTAATGGTGCTAAGGTTTATCTCGCGATCTCTGAAAAAGTAACAGCGATTGGTGTTGCAGTTCCTATCTCAGCTTTCGATTCAATCGGTCGTACACTTCCAGGGTTGAATTTCTTCCCGGTAGTTCAGACTGGTGAAATCATCGGTACAGCAGGTATCTTCACAGGAATGAATCCTGGCCAGAATGGTATTGCAGTAGTTGCTGATGTATCAAAAGTTGTGAATATCGGTTCACTCCTTAACAACGCTTCAGGCACTTTCTCTGCTAAGATGGCAGTTCAAGCTGAAGAAGTTCAATCAGCAATCAAACTTGATTACAGATCTCAAGGTGGTTCAAAATCTCAGAAAGCTAAGCTTGATTCAATGATCTACGAACTACATAAGAAAAAAGCAGTTCTTAGAATGAGATAATCCAGGACGGATTATTAAAATTCAGGGACGAAGTTCAAGGAAGAATAATCAAGGAAGAATGGATCAGGGAAGACGGTTTCAAGGAAGATAAAATCAAGGAAGACAAATCAAGGAAGATCACAAAAACACTACATTACGAGGCCTCCGAAAGGGGGCCTTTTTTTTGCCCTATAGTTCAAAATCCCACGGTTCTTTATAATGAAAGCGGGGGAATCCATGAAGTACCTAGCTCTAATCCTGATTAGTTTACCCGTCTATTCGAATACGTTTGTCCTTAAGGACACGAGTGCCCGTTTCACGCTTTCGATTTCAAAGTCTGAGTTGAAATACATTTCGGAATCGATGACGAAGTCCTTTGCCATCAAACCTTGCAACATTGAACTCGCAAAAAAATTGAATGCAGAAATCATTTCCAAGCTTCCTGATAAATCTTCCGGTGAGGGATTAGCGTTTTTAGTGGATGAAAAAGAATTGAAGATTCCACTGAAGAGTGAACTCGCAAGCCTTGTGACTCTGATGGATCCTAAAATTTTAAGTTTTGCAGTTGAAGAGAGGGAAGCATGCAAATGATCCTGCTGTTTCTTCTTTCAAGCTTTGCCTTCGCCCAGAAACAACATCCCGTTGTTCAATGTGATCCCAAAGTTGCTGAGCAAGAATGTTACAACCTGATCTGCAAAGCGACTGATGAAAAACTCATTCCACTTGAAACAGTAGAACTTCAAAAAGCCTTTAAGGCTCATCCGTTTGTGATGCCAGAGGATTTCAGCGCTGAACTTGCGAAGGTGGGAGAGGTTGCTGAAAACATCCGGGCTCATACAAGAGCTAGACTGAATAACAATGACCTGAGTTCTCTTGCCTCAGATATTATCGCCAAACCATTCGATCATTATCCTGTTTTGAAGGCCTTCTTCGGCGGCGAACTTAAATGCATCGAAAAAAATCTTCAATGTGATCTCATCTCGAATGATCTTTCCGCTTATCCGGAAGGCATGAAAGCTTTCTATAAAGACTTCTACGATAAAGCACTTGTGTTTGTCGAAAGCGGGGACCTCTCGATTGAAGCGAAAAAATCTCTTCTCCTGAAAGCAGTTGAAGAAATGAAAGGCGTTCTATCAAAGGAAACTTACAAAAAAGAAGTGAAGGCCATCAAGAAAATGAAGAGAGAAGTGGACTTCATTACATACTCAATGGATGCTTCGTGGGTTACCGGTTACAAAGAGAAAGTTTCCGCAGAATTAAAAGTTAATCAAAAAGACATCGAAGAAGGTCTTCGTCTTCGTACAGAAGACTTCATGAAATATGATCTTGTGAGTGAGAAGAGAATTGATTATGTTAAACGCACATGTCAGTTAGGCTCGTACATTCAGGATACGATCAACGCTAACGGCACAGTGAAGAAGTTTGATGAGTACCGGACAAAAGTCATAAACTCTTTCCGGACAAAGTTCCTTTCGACACTTTCTGAAGAAACAGCAAAAGAATTAAGCAATGCTCTTACACCTGAATCGTTTGTTCTTCTTGAAAACCAGGCGAACGTATATCCGCCGAAGTTTTTTTCTATTCATGACAAAGGTTACAAAGAGCCGCAAACAGCTTCTCAATTCATGAGCGATCTCATGATCCTTCAGAGAGGCGATGGTGTGAAATGTAACACCGGCGGAAAACTCGTGAATGATCACTTTAATCCTAATGTGAATAAGATCTTCATTTCAAAGTATGTTCTGGCCAATGACTTCCCGGATATCCTCACGCACGAGCTTGGCCACTGGCTTTCTAGTCAGCTTGCAAAAGGCAAACTGAGTTCTCACTCGAAGAAGAAACTCCTGAAAGTGAGAAAATGCATCACGAACTTTTATGAAGAAAAAAGGCCGCCAAAACATGGTGCTAAAGTTAAAGGCGATCAGTTTCGCACAGAAGAAGATTTCGCGGATTGGTTTGTGGCGAAAGCTGGCATTGGAGAGAGTGGAGAGTTTTGTGATCTGAAAAAGATGGTGAACTCAAATAACCTTAATAACTATCTTCCGCATAAGGATGATACGCACTCAAACTATCTCTTTCGCGATTTGAATATCAGATTGAATAAGGGAGAAGTTCTTCCGCAAAGCTGTACTGACCTTATGAATGTCTATCCGGAATCTCAACCAAAGAAATGTGACTTATAATTTGAACAAAAAAAAAGGCTCCTTTCGGAGCCTTTCGTTTTTGCTTAGATTTTTTTAGAACCGCGGCCGCCAGACTTTGAGTTCGTCTTCTTACGACGTTTCTCAGCAGCTTCAAGTTTTTCAACACGCTTAACAGATGGCTTAACGTAGAACTCACGAGCACGGTACTCTTTCACGATTCCGTAAGCATCACAAAGACGTTTGAATTTTTTGAGGGCACGCTCAACTGCGAAACCGTCAGTAATATCAATTCTGATTTTGTCTTTGGAATCTTTCTTATCGTGGGCCATGCATCCTCGCTGTTATTGTTAAAAAGGGCTTTTTTCTATTCGGTAAAAATAGCATAAGACCTTAAAAAGGCCAGAGGTCTCTTCTTTACGCAGAGTTTAAAGGACTTAGACCCTTAAGGTAGCAACAAAAGGGTAGTGGTCTGAGGGGAGGATGTTCTTCTGTTCCATCCGTTTTGGTACCGGCATGGGTGATCCGGTCAGGTTTTTGTAGCGTGGAAAGTAGCATTCGGACGTATCCAGGCGGTGAGCGAACTTATCAGAAATAAAGAGGTAATCAATTTGCTGCACGAAGCGATTTCCTCCGCGATTGAAATAGATATAGCTGAAGCGGTCTTCGTCCGGAATCGAAGCGAGGAAGGCTATGTCCTTAAGGTCAGTTTGCTCATAAATGGGTTTAAATTCTTCTTCGGTATCTCGTTCGGCCGCAATTCCGTTGAAATCACCGCCCACGAGGATTGGAACATCGGGGTGCCTTTTCTCAAGATCCTTATAAATTTCAATCAGGCCTTTCACTTCAAGGACCCTGCGAGTACGACCTTCGAAGTCAGTTCGTCTCATGTCCAATTTGGATTTGATATGAACGAGGAGAAGAACCATTTTCATCTCGCCATTTTCTTTCACATCCAAACGAAGAACATCGCGGGAAAATCTGCGTGCAGGTTCCGGCAATTTATAATCAATGTGAGTATGTGGATCAAATGTATAAGGCAGACTTTTTTTGATGAGATAGCCGAGATCAATTCCACGATCTGAGTTGGAAGGAAGGCTTATCGCAAAGTATTCATCGTTTAAAACATACTTAGCAAAGTTAGACAGAGATTCAGGGCCACCAACTTCAGTCACCATCACAATATCGGCCTGGGCCTCAAGAATCGTCCCAGCGAGAATCTGACATTTTTCTTTCGACTTGTTGGATAGGAGGGAAGAAGACATGAGTTGCCACTTGATCTCGGTAAGTTCCGTAACGGGAACCTTTTCGTGATCATGCTTATCCATAAACAGAAATAAATCCTGGGCATTTAAGACCATGACTTTCATATTTTCCATGCTGTTATTAGAATAACGTTATGACTACAATGAAACAATTTATCATTCTCTTTATTGCTATCATTCTTCTTCAGAACGCCGAGGCCGCTGGTGAATCCAAGCTGACATTCGAGCCGCTTTACGGAGTAGAGACAAGATTAGTCCGATATCCGGAGCCTGCTCGTTACGTAACAAGTGCAACCTACGGGGCACGAGTTCTTTACGGCGTGACCCTTCTTTCAGCGGAAGCTGAATACACAGCATCGAAATCCCGTAAGGACTACTCAAGTAATGATCAAAAGGTTGAAGATTCTGTTGAGCGCGCCTCGCTTGGACTTCGAAGCACGTTTCCTATTACGTCTTTCATGGGCTTTTACCTTCGTGCAGGGGGAAGAGCGAGCCAGGGTGAAACAAAAATCACTACGGCCGGAGTTTCAGAAACTAAAGAGAACCCTCTGAGAATTGATCCTTATGCCGGTACCGGTCTTCAGATTGCGTTCGGTTCAAACCTTGCTTTAAACGCTGGTGTGACAATGATCCGCAACTTTGAAAATAAATACGACGCTCAATACACACTAGGTCTTTCCGCCAAGTTCGGTAACCTATAAACTACTAAGCATAAGTTTATCAAAGGATGACTATGCTTAAGCTCTTATTAGCGTTCTCAATCATTTTCAATTTCAACCTCGCATTCTCTGACGATAGAGCAGATGCTCTTCGTTTGTGGCAGAAGCGTGACGAGACAGCGAGTCTCGAGCAAGCTCTCGCTAAATTCGAAACTCTTCACAAAGCTAACCCAACAGATATCGAAACAATTCTTTATCTCACTCGCGGTTACTTCACGCTTGCTGAACTTCACTACACTGATAAAGACAAAAAAATGGACACGTTTGAAAAAGCGAGAAAATTTGGTGTCACTGGACTTGAAACAAATCCTGAATACAAAAAACTCGCGAAGAACGATGTTGAAGAAGCGATCTCAAAACTCACTGAGCGCGAAGCTCCGATCACTTTCTGGACAGCAACTTCTCTCGGAAAGTGGGCGAAGCTAAATGGAGTGATGTCTTCACTGGGCAAGAAAGGCGAAATTCTCGCTATGGTAAAACAAGTTGAGAAAGTTAAGCCTGATTATTTCCACGGTGGTGTACCTCGTTACTGGGGTGGCTTCTACGCTGTTGCTCCTGGAATCGCTGGTGGTGACATGGACAAATCGAAGAAGAATTTCAAGAAGGCTATGGCAGTTGCTCCTGAATACCTTGGCACAAAAACTCTTTACGCTGAAGTTTACTTAACGAAGAAAGATGATGAGAAAGGTTTCAAACAAACGTTGAATGAAGTGATCGCGGCCCCAGTTGGCCCTGAAGAAATCGCTCCGGAAAATAAACTAGAAAAGAAAAAAGCTGAACGTCTTCTTAAAGAAATGGATGATCTTTTCTAAATGATGAATTTCTGGTCTCTCTTTGAGCGAATCGAATGTTTTCCCAATTGTGGATGTGAACCAATGATCGCCGGCTGCATTATTTGTCAGCCGGTGAACTTTATCTCATCTCTTCCATATTTCCTCGTCGCCATTGTTATATATCTCCGTCACAAAAGTGAAGATCCTGAATTTTACGGATGGGTAGTTCTTATGGGTCTTGTTGGAGTGACGAGCATGTTCGCGCACTCAAGCTACATCCGTGTTGCGATGGCGATGGATTATTCATCGATCATTTTCCTGCTGACCTTTTTCTTCTACTTCGACCTGATCCAATCAGGTCCATTCAAAAAGATTTCTTGGGTCATCACATTGCCCGCGTACTACCTGATACTCATGGCCGTTCTTATGCCGCTTGATATCTGGTCGCAGTACTATGTTTCGCTCGTGATGTTTGCCATTGCCCTCATTCACTTCTTCAGAAAACACGGCATCAACGTTCTCTTCCAGAGAAGTGTGATTATCTCGATCATGATCATGTGTGTGTCGATGGTGTTTCTCTTGATGGATAAGGACGAACGTCTTTGCAACATCAAGTGGCTTCCGTACGGCCATACGATGTGGCACATCGGTTCTGCACTCAGCGCGTACTTCTTCGGAAAATGGTATTTTGTTGAGTATAAAAAAGTAGCAAAATAAGGTTCCAACACACTTTTGGTTGAGATTAGTGTCAATTTACCTGGGCTTAGACCCTCGCTTGACGATCTTTTCATTTTTGCTACGATGATAAAATATGATCAGGTAGGGAATGTCTCACCATCCCCTTAAAGCCTCTTCAAATCATTCTGAGTATTACAATTAATTGTAAAACCAGAATGACCATAATCAGCACCCTGACCATATCTTCCATAATAAATTCTTTGTGAAGGCGCCCGTCATTGGGCGTCTTTCGGAAGATCTCGTCATAGAAGACGAGAAGGTATCTAATCCATCCGTTCACTCATGAGTATTTTTAAGAGCGAATCCAATTAAAAACGTTATAATTGAAACAATGAAAGTCATTCTTGTTTCACATGTCAGTGCTGGAATAGTCGCACTCATCATTGGCATCATCGCCATGACAGCGAAAAAATATTCAAAGATTCATCGCGGATCAGGACAAATCTATTTTTGGCTCGTCAGTTTTGTTTGCCTCACTGGAGCTGTTCTCCCGTTCTTTAACTGGTCTAAGAATTGGTGGCTTCTTCTCATTTCCATTTTCAGTTACTACTTCGCTTTTCTAGGTTGGAGAGCAGAGAAGAAAAGAGCTGAAGGGTGGATCAAAGATCACATCAGAGGGATGCTTGGATCATATGTAGCGATGGTTACTGCATTTGTTGTTGTGAATATGCATCGCTTTGAATTTTTGAATAACATGCCGAGAATAGTTTTTTGGTTCTTGCCGACGGTTATTGCTGTACCGTTGATTCGAATGACTGTGAATAAATGGACGAAAAAGAAATAACAGATATCGCGATGCCATCACAAAAGGATGCAGGCACCTTTCGAAGAATTACATGAAGAGGTTGAAAGGGAGAGCAACTCCGAAAGCGACAGCGAGAACGATCGCAGCTCCAACAAGAATAGTTCCAACAGTTTTATTTAATACGTTTTTCATCATTACCTCTGTCTTTATTCTAATAGCGGGGAACGTTCGGGTCAATTTCTTCCGACCAGGCATCAATTCCGCCTCTGAGAGAGAGAGCGTCATGGCCGTGAAACTTCAGAAATTGAGTCGCATAGAGACTACGGACACCGTGGTGACAGTAGACAATCATAGGCAGCTTATCGTGAGGCAACTCGTTAAAACGCTTCTCAAGGTCGTGTAGGGGAATATGAAAGCCACCGAGGCTACAGATCTCACGCTCGTCATCACGGCGAACATCGAGGAAGTGAAATTCCTTTCCTTCCTTGATCCACTTATCAATTTTTTTGTTATCGATTTCCATTAGTGACCACTCACTGTGATGACCGTTCCAGGTTTCACACTTTCAACGATCCACGTGTTACCGCCGATGATAGAGCCTTTACCGATCGTCGTATCGCCACCGAGAATAGTTGAGTTCGCATAAATGACGACATCGTCTTCAATTGTCGGGTGACGTTTGATCGATTGAAGTTTCTTTTTCACAGAGAGCGCTCCGAGAGTCACGCCCTGATAAATTTTTACGTTTTTCCCAATCACAGATGTTTCACCGATAACAACACCTGTCCCGTGATCAATAAAAAAGCTGTCACCGATCCTCGCACCAGGGTGGATATCGATTCCCGTTCTTTCGTGCGCGTATTCGCCCATGAGACGCGGAATAAGAGGGATGCCAAGCTCGTGGAGGGCGTGGGCGAGGCGATAAATACAAACCGCATAGAAGCCCGGATAAGTCACAATGATCTCTTCACGGCTGTAAGCGGCAGGATCACCAGCAAGGGCCGCCTGAACGTCCAAGTCGAGGATTTCAGCTAACTTAGGCAGGCGTTCAAAGAACACTTCGGCATTGGCCGACGATTTTGCTTCAGTATT
>JBEIQF010000225.1:0-5850 GCA_040376635.1 Halobacteriovoraceae bacterium | reverse complement strand
TGCAAAAAAAAGGGACCTGTGAAGGTCCCTTTCGGATTAATTATTTTTTAGCTGAAGCGAGGACTTCCGCTCGCAAATCCTTACGAAGGATCTTACCAACGTTGGATTTTGGAAGCTCAGTTCTGAATTCAATTGTCTTCGGAACTTTATAGCTCGTTAAGTTCTCACGACAGAACTTCATCAGTTCATCCTGAGTTAGAGATTCGTCTTTTTTCACGACGAAAATCTTCACAACTTCACCTGATTTCTCATCAGGAAGACCAATCGCAGCAGCTTCAAGGACCTTAGGATGCTGAACGATAACATCTTCAAGCTCGTTTGGATAAACGTTAAAGCCTGAAACAAGAATCATATCCTTCTTACGATCAACGATCTTAACGTATCCATCTTCAGTCATGAAACCAAGGTCACCAGTCTTGAAGAAGCCGTCATTAGTCATGACCTTAGCTGTTTCTTCCGGACGATTATAGTAACCAGTCATCACCTGTGGGCCACGAATACAGATCTCGCCAATTTCCCCAAGAGGAACTGTGCGGCCGTTGTCATCTTTGATTTCAACATCAGTTGAAGGAATTGGAAGACCAATGAAGCCGTTATATTCTTTGAGAGTCATTGGGTTGATACATGCTGCCGGAGAAGTCTCAGTCAAACCGTAAGCTTCGATAAGTGGCTTACCAGTTGTCTGCTTCCATCTGTCAGCAACTGCTTTCTGAACGGCCATACCACCACCAAGAGTAAGTCTTAGTGAAGAGAAATCCAGCTTTCTGAATTCTTCATTGTTTAGGAGACCATTGAATAGCGTATTCACACCAGTGAAGGCCGTAAACTTCCACTTCTGAAGCTCTTTCACGAAACCAGGAATATCACGAGGGTTCGTGATGAGAACGTTTAGCGCACCGATTGAGTTAAAGATAAAGCAGTTCGCTGTGAGAGAGAAAATGTGATAAAGCGGAAGCGGAGTGATGATGATCTCTCTGCCATCTGTAATGAAATCCTTGATCCATGCACGGGCCTGAACCATGTTTGAAACGATGTTTCTGTGAGTGAGAACCGCACCTTTTGCTACACCAGTTGTACCACCAGTATATTGAAGGAAAGCTGTATCTTCTGATTTCACCTGAGGCTTCTTGAATTTTGAAGCATCACCTTTCAACACGCATGATTTGAAATCAAGTACGTTTGGAAGTGAGTAATCAGGAACCATTTTTTTCACATTCTTAATCACAAAATTCACGATGTAGTTTTTCGGGAATTTCAACATGTCACCAATCTGAGTCACCATGATGTGTTTCACTGGTGTGTGAGCGATGATTTTTTCAAGAACATGAGCAGAGTTTGCGAAGATAACAATCGCCTTACAGTCAGCATCTTTGAGCTGGTGCTCAAGCTCTCTCGCTGTATAAAGCGGGTTCACGTTAACTGCGATAAGACCTGCACGGAGGACACCGAAAAGAGCAATCGGATACTGAAGAATATTCGGCATCATCAGAGCAACTCTATCACCCTTCTGAAGGTGAAGGTCATTCTGAAGATAGCTAGCGAATTTCTGGCTCAGGTTATCGATCTCTTCGTAAGAAAGAGTCGTTCCCATGTTGTGAAACGCTGGAAGAGTTTTAAACTTCTGAAATCCAAGCTCGAGCATGTCGTTGATTGAGCTGTACTCGTTTGGATTGATCTCGTACGGGACCCCGGCATCGTAGGCCTTGTGCCAAATTTTCGTCATTGTTTCTCCGTCTTACTTCAGTTGGTTTTGTATTTTATGAATAACTAAATCGAACGTTTTATAAAGGTCATCAGAATGGGCCTTGGCAAAATATTTTTGAGCACCAGCTGCGATTGAAACTTCAGAACAGTGATCAACACCTTCTGTCCAACAAGTCCAATGAACATCCAGACTTTGTCCGAACCACTTTGAAAATTTCTCAGACTTATCACGAATCACCTGATCTAAAGCTGGTGTATGTTCCATATGACGAAAAGTAATATTCAATTTCATTGAAGGCCCCTTTTGCTAGAGTCCTTTTATTATAGGCGTCTTACTTTGATGACTTGGAGTATCAACGGACATGACATGAAAAAAATTAAGTTCTATTCCGACTAAAGCGGTTTATTCTGAACGACGAGGCGAACGGCCGCAGGAAGAATCTCTGCAGGGATATCCATGAAACTTCTGTGAGGGACAAAACCATACTGTCCATAGTAGTAAAAATAGACAATGTTGAAGTGAGCATCATTGAGTTCTTTCTCGAGATCCAGTGAATCAAGAATGCGTCTCACGGGAGTCCACTTTCCAAACATCTGCCAGAGCACATTGCGCTCATCAAACATGAATCCATCCGGGATAAAGAGCTTCTTCCGGTGAACCATGCTTTCTGCAACAAAGATTCCCTGAGGTTTCAGGTGATCACTGATCAAGCGGTAATAGCTCGATCGATCCGGATCATCGGTGAGGCAATGTAATAGATGTGAGTCAACGACGAGATCATATTTATGAGGAAGAGTGAGATCTGGATGAGTCACATCACCTTGGACAGTGTGGACTTCAAAACCTTCAGCAGCATAAATTTTTTCAGCTTGAGCGAGAGCTGAAGGGGAGAAATCAACGAGAGTTACTTTAGCACCGAGCCTGGCCAGCAAGAGTCCAAGTCCTCCCCTGCCCGATCCCGTTTCAAGAACAGTCAGACTACTCCAGTCAACATTTGGCAGGAATTTTGTTTTTGCTTCCATCACAAAATCAAAAAGACCTTTCGAGAAAGTCGTTACTTCATGAAGCATCTCGGAGGTCCCGCGACCACGCTCATTGAAATAAGATTCTTCGTAATACTCCTGCAAACTCATATAAAAAAAGTGTAAGATGGTTTCATGAGTAAGCAAAAGCATTTTTATCTTATCCGTGGATTAATCAGGGAAAAAGGCCATTGGGGAAGTTTCCTGAAACACCTTGAGGCCTCTTTTCCGGACGCTCGTATTACGACGATCGATATTCCCGGTGCCGGAGATTATTACAACTCCCCTTCACCACTCTCCATTCGCAGAATGGTGGAACAAATGCGTCAGGATTTTCTCAAAATCAGAACTGATAATGAAGAACCTCATCTCATCGCAATTTCTCTCGGTGGCATGATCGCTGTTGAATGGATGAAACGTTATCCGGCTGATTTCAAGCGTGCGACTTTGATCAATACAAGCTTCGGCGGAATCTCTCCGGTTTATCATCGCCTGTTCCCAAGTGCATTTTTATTTCTTCTGAAAGTTCCGGTACTGAAAGGAAGAAGCAAAGAATCACGCATCCTGGAACTAGTGACGAATCATAAAGAAATTTTCAACGACACTCTCGATATGTGGGAAGTGATTCAGAAAGAACGTCCGGTGAGCCTTGCGAATACAATCAAACAACTCCTTGCAGGTGCACGCTTCAAGGTGGGTGAATTTCATCCTCCGATACCGCTCACGATTCTTGCTTCAACAAAAGACCGCATGGTCAGTGTTGAATGTTCAAGGGCCATTGCTAAAAAGTGGAATCTTCAGATAGTGGAGCACCCCACCGCAGGCCATGACCTGTCGGTGGATGATCCGGAATGGGTTGCTTTAAGGATTAAGGATTCTATCGGTTCGCTTTAAATTGAAGTTCAAGCGACTGACGTGTGAACACACGACGTACAGGAGCTTGATCTCTTCCGTTCTTGTCTTTCAGACTATAAACAAGCTTATTGTTTTTCTTTTCAACTTTCACTTCGAACGGAGGATTAGATCCGTTACGAAGAAGAATTGTAATCTCACCGTTCTCCTGAAGTCTTGCAATCTGATCGCTCGGAATGCTTCTTTCAATCTGAGAAAGGTTTAAGCTCGTAGGGTTAGCAGAAAGAGCACGGTACTGTTCATCAGACACCGGAACTGATACCGCGTTTGCAGAAGCTGCATTTCCAGATGTCGTTGACTCAATTGTAATGGATCCATCAGCAAATCTTCTCATATTAACAAGCTTCGCTTCTTCACGAGCTACTGAATCATCAGATGAAGATCCGGCACCGCCACCAGATCTGCGAGAAGTCGATGAACCTGAACCAACACCAGCTGAACCTGCACCACTTGCGGCACCAGCTGTATTGAGTCTCTGGTCTGGAACACTCGCTGGACCACGTGAAACGTTATCTTCATCAGAACTGCCACTGATAGCTGTTGCAGAACGATTTCTTCCGTTAGCAGCAGTTGGAACTTCTGATTGAGTTTGAGCAACGACATTATTTTGCTGTCCGCGGTTCTGTGCTGCAATTGCATCGTTCAGAAGACGGTACTGATCTTCAGTAAGTTTTTTCTGCTGAGTAAGAAGTGCTTCAAGAGCTTCGATTCGAGCTTTCATAGCAGCTTCATTCGCTGAAGCTACAGCTGAACCATCATTACCCTTGTTTTGTTTCCATTGATCGTATTCTTTCTGCCAGTCATCAAGAAGTTCCTGGCGCTGAGGATCTGTCATATTTTCAACTTTCGGAGTCTGATCTGCACCTGCAATAGCATTGGCATTTGCTGATGGATTAGACATCGAATAGTTCGGAATCATCGCAGAATCATCAATCACTGATGAGTTATCAATCTTATTATCAATTTTTGCAACACCCTTACCGTTAGTATCGGCCATGTTGATTTCTTTTGCCGCAACAGAAGTTGAACCAGCATTAGAATCTTCGTAGTTTTCTGAGTAACCGTTATCACGGTTCCATTTAGCAAGATAAGCGAGACTGTCATTTACATGAGTAGGACGGTTCATGGTATCAGATGAACCCTTCGCCATATCTTTTACTGGTTGGTTTTTAATGAAACCATTGAAGGCCACAATAGACGCCGTCATTTTATCATTACCCTCTTCAAGCGGAGTTGCACGCTCAGGGTATTTAGCAAGGAACTCGATACGTAGACTTTTAATTTTCTCAGCACTGTTACATTCAGCACCCGTCGAAGGACAAGTTGCTTTTTTATAATCCCAGAAAGATTGGTAAGAACCGCTCTGGTCATTCATATCTCTGCGACGTTTAGTTTCACAAACTTCTTTATTGAATGCCTGAAGTTCAGGGTTCTTATTGAAGTCAGGCTCGAAGTAAGTAGCAAATTCATCATCGAGATCATCAACGAGAGCACGATCGATGATACGCTGATCTTCGATCAATTTAGATTTCTGTTTCAGGAATTGACAATAACCACCATAGATACGAGCACACTTCTCAGGTGTTTCAGCATCACATTCTTTTGGAGAACCGATACCGTAAGTGTTAACAAACGCCTGCTCTACGTTCTTTTGTGTATAGTTTTTTGTACGTTGTTTAAGAGGATTTTTTGGATCAGCGAAGAAATTATTCGCCATGAACGTACTTGTTTTAGCATTTTCCACGCGTGTTACTTGAGCGTTGTTTGGAGACCCGAAGAATCTCTGCATCTGCTCTTTAACACCATTCATTCTTTCGCTGCTCATATAATCAGAAAGACATCTAGCTGACTGACAATCTGCAGGAGGTGTAAGTCTACTCACAATACCCAAAAGCCATTTTTGTCTCGTAGCAAGATCTCTGCCATTTCTATCGACGCCGTATGCTTCCCTGATACTAGTCTGTTGATTAGCATCAATACCCTGGAGGTTAAAGTACTGAGTCAGATCTGATGCATCCGCAGCGAGGAAATTCTTGATCATTGGGTTTCTTTCAAGAAATTTCAACTTCGCTTTCAGAAGAACAATTTTTTGGCGGTTAGCAACCTTCACATCAAGATTTTGTCCAATCAATGTGTCGTATTCCGCACGAAGTTTTTTAAAGTTCCAGTCTTCAGGCTTCATATCAGGAGCTCTAAGAAGCGACTGAATTT